>CAZVVH010000175.1:0-4615 GCA_964630475.1 uncultured Oscillospiraceae bacterium
CCGGGCGGATTCGGGACTTTCACCCTATAGAATGTGCGCTCACCGGGCGCACGCAAAAAGACGGCAGGGCAACGCCCTGCCGCCCCAGCCTGTTGAAAAGGCCCAGCAAAGGCTGAACTTTTTCGACAGGCTGTTCTGTTTTACATATTACACCCAGCTTTGCTCAATCTCAGCCTTCCGGTCCCGGCTCATCAGCTCCGTAACCATGGAGTGGGGATCCACCCCCTCATAGAGGACACGATAAGCACCATAGGTAATGGGCATTTCCACGCCCATCCTCTCCGACATTTCCATGGCAGTAGCTGCTGCGTAATAGCCCTCCACCACGGCGCCGATCTGCTTGACGGCCTCTTCCACAGGAACACCCTGGCCGATCAGAATGCCGCAACGGTTGTTGCGGGAGTGCATGGAGGTACAGGTCACGATCAGATCGCCCATGCCGGCCAGACCTGCGAAGGTCTCCTTCTTGCCGCCCAGAGCTTCACCCAGGCGGGCAATTTCGGTCAGCCCACGGGTCATCAGCATGGCGGCGGTGTTATCACCGAAGCCCATGCCATGGGCGCAGCCTGCGCAGAGGGCGATGACATTTTTCAGTGCGGCGCTGATCTCAACCCCGATCACATCAGGGGAGGAGTAGACCCGGAACCGCTCGTTCATAAAGGCGTCCTGGGCCAGTTCTGCGGCCTCCTTGCTGACCGAGGCAGTGACAACCGCAGTGGGAATATGGCGGCCAACCTCCTCCGCATGAGAGGGACCGGACAGGATCACCACCGGGCAGGCGCCGCCTAATTCCTCCTCAATCACCTGAGACAGACGGAGGGAGGTACCCTTTTCCAGACCCTTGGAAACCGAAACCACCACGGTTCCCGGGGTGATAATCGGGGCCAGATTCTTGGCGGTGGAGCGCACAGCAAAGGAGGGTGTGGCCAGAACCACCATGTCCACGTTGGCGGCGCAATTCAGGTCGGTGGTCAGCTTCAGCTCCTCCGGGATGTGAACCCCCTTCAGCAAGGGATTCTCCCGCTGTTCCATCAGGACGTTATATTCGCTCTGGAGGAAACTCCACATGGTCACATCATTGCCGTTTTCCAGCAAAAGCATTGCCAGGGCCGTGCCCCAGCCGCCGCTTCCGATAACTGATATTTTCATTTCTCTTGCTCCCCCTTTTTATGGAACGTAAATTTGTTTTCCTTGCCATGAACAAGGCGGACAATGTTGCTTCTATGCCCCCAGATCAGGAGCAGACCGCAGATAATGCTGATAACAATATCGGCGGGATGCGGATACAGGATGGAGGCGGCAATCATAAAGGAAATGCCCGCCGCCACAGATCCCAGAGAGATATACCTGGTCAGCAGAGCCACCAGGAGAAACAGCCCCCAGCAGATCAGCGCCACACGCCAGTCAAACATCAGCGTCATGGTGCCGCCGGAAAGGACCCCCTTGCCGCCCTTGAAGCCGAACATGGCGGGGAAGTCATGACCGATCATGCAGAACATGGCGGACCAGAGCTTGCCGAAGGCCGGGATTTCCGCCGATCCCATATTTCCCAACACCAGGATGCCAATAATCATGGCCAGGACAATTTTCATCATATCAGCCAGAATCACCAAAAGGGTGGATTTCCCGCCAAAAACCCGGTAGAAATTGGTGAGGCCGGCATTTCCGCTGCCATACTGGCGGATATCATCATGCAGAATATACTTTGACACCAGAATGGCCCCGTTCCCGCAGCCGAGGATATAGGAGGCCGCCGCCACAAAAAGCAGTTTGACAATCCATATTCCCATAGATCAGGCCTCCTTGTCGCCCTTTTGACGGATGGTCAGCTTGATGGGAGTGCCCTCCAGCCCAAAGGTGGCACGGATTTGATTTTCCAGATATCTCTGATAGGAGAAATGGAAGAGGCGTGCATCGTTGCAGAAGATGACGAAGTGGGGAGGACGAATCCCCACCTGGGTCATATAGTAGATCTTCAGGCGGCGGCCTTTGTCCGTGGGAGGCTGAACCCGAGCCGTGGCATCTGCCAGGACGTTGTTCAGCATGCCCGTAGTAATGCGCATGGCTGCTTGGTTGTTGACATAGGTGATCAGCTCAAACAGGCGGTTTACCCGCTGACCGGTCAGAGCGGAGATAAAGATAATGGGCGCATAGGTCATATAAGCCAAGTCCCGGCGAACAGCCTCCCGCATCTTGTCCATGGTTTTGCCGTCCTTCTCAATGGCATCCCACTTGTTCACCACGATAATACAGGCCTTGCCGGCCTCATGGGCCAGACCGGCCACTTTGGTGTCCTGTTCCGTGACACCATCCTCCGCATTAATCATAATCAGGCAGACATCGCTGCGCTCGATGGCCATGGTTGCGCGGAGCACAGAGAACTTTTCAATACGGTCATCCACCTTGGACTTTTTGCGCATCCCTGCGGTGTCAATAAAGTTGAACTTGCCCTGACCGTTTTCATAGTAGGAGTCGATGGCGTCCCGGGTGGTGCCCGCCACGTTGCTGACAATGACTCGCTGCTCCCCCAGGATCCGGTTGACCAGGGAGGACTTTCCCACATTGGGCTTGCCGATAATGGCAACCTGGATCACATCCTCATTAAGCTCCTCTTCCTCCTCAGGTGGGAAATACTTGACGCACTCGTCCAGAATGTCCCCGGTACCGTGACCATGGACTGCGGAAGTGGGGATGGGATCTCCCAGACCCAAGTTATAGAATTCATAAATATCGGGATCTGTCACCCCGGTGGAGTCCATCTTGTTGACGGCCAGCACGATGGGCTTCCTGGACTTCTGCAGCATGGAGGCCACCTCAAGATCGGAAGCGGTCATGCCGGTGCGGATATCACAGACAAAGATAATGACGTTAGCGTTTTCAATGGCGATCTGCGCTTGATCCCGCATGAACATCAAAATTTCACTGTCTGTATTCGGCTCGATGCCGCCGGTGTCAACAATGGTAAAGGTTCTGCCGTTCCATTCACAGTCGGCATAAATGCGGTCTCTGGTAACGCCGGGGGTGTCCTCAACAATGGACAGCCGCTGGCCGCAGAGCCGGTTGAAAAGCATAGACTTGCCCACATTTGGCCTGCCTACGATTGCTACCATGGGTTTCATAGTTTACCTCCGTATTTTGATCCCGTCACAGGGAGGGGTTGTATTGATAATATTCCGTGCTGTCCGGCTCAAGGTGGGATTCCGGCTGTTCGCCGGCCAATTCAAAGGCGGTATCACAAAGCGCAAAGCCATCTTGCTCTACGGGAATCAC
Source organism: uncultured Oscillospiraceae bacterium (assembly GCA_964630475.1). Lineage (GTDB taxonomy): Bacteria > Bacillota > Clostridia > Oscillospirales > Oscillospiraceae > JAJQBJ01. The sequence goes on from CAZVVH010000175.1 coordinate 3,271, forward strand.
CGGTACCCCTAATTCCTTGCTGACCTGATCCAAGGTCACGTCGTCCAGGAACACATTTTCCCCCGCGCGCAGCATATTGGTGGGAATCAGCAGCCGGGTGCCCAGTTTTTTCTCCTTCAGCTGGGCAATCAAATCCTGGCCAGTGACCAGTCCGGCCACAACAATGGTCTCCCCAAAGAACTGATTCCGAATGGCATAGACGGAGCAGTCCAAGCCCGGGCAGCGCTCCTTGGCCTGATCCATCAGCTCTTGAATAAAGGGCGCCGCGGAGACCCCTGTGGCGATGGAAAAGGGCTGGGGCACCGGATACTCGTCCATGGTTTTCAGCCCGCCCATAAATTCCACCTTAAGCAGCGTCAGCATGCCGACGCCGTTTTCCAGCTGGGTATATTCTTCAAAGTATTCGTCCCGGGGGAGGGGGCGCTGGGCGATCAGATAAAACTCATCGGAGCACCAAAAAATCCGGGTCCCCAGCTTTTGCCTGCAATCCTCCGCAAAGGCCTCCACCTGATCCAGAACAGCCCCCGCCTGTTCCATGGTGTACGGCTCCAGGGGATAAAGTCCCTCCCGGTGTTTGGTAACCCCCACGGGCACAATGGAAACGCTTTTCACGCTGGGATACATAGCTGCCAGATCCTGCATGGTCTTGTCCAGCGCAGGGCCATCGTTGATGCCGGGACAGGAGACAATTTGGCAGTTCATGGTGATGCGGTTTTCCGCAAAGCGCTCCATAATGTCGATTCCCCGGCCGGCATATCGATTTCCCAGCAGCTTGCAGCGCAGCTCCCGGTCTGTCGCATGGACGGATACATTGATGGGGGAGATGCGCAGGTCAATAATTCGCTGAACCTCCCGCTGAGACAGATTGGTCAGAGTGATATAATTTCCCATCAGGAAGGAGAGCCGGGCGTCGTCGTCCTTAAAATAGAGGGAGCTGCGCATCCCCTTGGGGGTCTGATCCACGAAGCAAAAAATGCAGTTGTTGGCGCAGGAACGGGCGCGATCCATCAGATAGGTCTCAAAGTTGAGGCCCAGATCCTGTCCCTCCCGCTTCATCAAGTGAATCGTACGTGCCTTTCCCCCCGCATCCTTCAAGGTTAACTCCAGTTTGGGATCATAGGAGTAAAACTTGTAGTCGAGAACATCGATGATTCGATTCCCGTTGATGTGGGTAAGTACCTCACCGGGCTGAACTCCGGCGCGCTCTGCCGGGCTGTGGCGATCCACAGATTGAATCCGTGTGCTCAAGCTGTTTCTCCTCCTATGCAGTCAACACGATATTAATCTATTTTATCTAATTTCCACAGAAATGTAAAGGAGAATTTATTACCGTTCCCTTGCGAAG
>CAZVVH010000176.1:0-4577 GCA_964630475.1 uncultured Oscillospiraceae bacterium
CCTGGTGCAGAAGAGCGGCTCCTGGTACGCCATGGGGGAGACCCGCATTGGCCAGGGCCGTGACGCCGCCAAGCAGTACTTGAAGGACAACCCGGAGATCGCCGACAATTTGGAGGCTGAGATCCGCAAGAATGCGTTCAAGCTGATGAGCAAGCAGTCCCAGATCGCCGCCCGAGCGGCGGGCCGGGCGGTGGACATCTCCGCCGAGGATTTTGAGGACGGCCAGCCGGATTTGGAGACGAATGAATGAGAATTGACGCCCTTGAGCCATCCAAGTATATCAAGGGCCGGTATATCCTCCATCTGGCGGATCAGAGCATTGTCAAGGTGACGGATAACGAGGTGGTGGCCTTCCACCTCTATCCCGGTAAGGAGCTGGAGGAGGAAACTCTGGCAGCGCTGAGGGAGGCCGCTGGGGAGAGCTGCGCCAAAGGACTGGCCGCCAAGCTCATCGGCCACCGGCCCATGTCCAGGAAGGAGCTGCTCCAAAAGCTGGCGGAGAAGGGTACCTCAGAGGAGGACGCGGAGACCGCCGCCCAATGGCTGGAGGAGCTGGGCGCCCTGGATGACGGAGCCTATGCCTGTACGGTGGTGCGGTACTATTCCCAGCGGGGCTATGGCCGGAAAAAGCTGGAAAGCGAGCTGTTCCGCCGGGGGGTGCCCCGGGAATTCTGGGAGGCCGCCATGCTGGAGGCTCAGCCGGCGGAGGAGGGCGTTCGCCAGTTCCTGGAAAGCAAGCTGCGGGGAAGGGATCCCACTGACCCCAAGGAGATCAAGCGGGTGTCCGATGCCCTTCTCCGCCGGGGATACAGCTGGGGACAAATTAAGGAAGGGCTTCGCTGTTACGGCGCGGAGCTGGAGGACACAGAATAAAACGCGGGATTGGCCCGGTTAGGAGAGTTGGCATTTTGAATACCTATCGTGTGGCGTTTATCTCCCTGGGATGCGCCAAGAACTTGGTGAACACCGAACAGATGATGGCTCTGGTCAAGGAGGCCGGACATTTGATTGTGGAGGATCCCGCCCGGGCCGATGTAGCGGTGCTGAATACCTGTGGTTTTATCGACTCGGCAAAGAGCGAGGCCATTGACCATATTTTACAGCTGAATCAGCTGAAAACCAACGGCAGCCTGCAAAAGCTGCTGGTCACGGGCTGCCTGCCTCAGCGCTATCAGCGGGAGATTTTGGAGGAACTGCCCGAGGTGGATGGCATTCTGGGCACCGGAAGCTATCCGGACATTGTCCCCGCCATTGAGCGCGTGATGGAGGGGGATGAGCCTGCCTATTTTGGCAATATTCACCGCACCCTGGAGGACGGCCCCAGGCTGGTGACCACCCCCCGCTATATGGCTTATCTAAAAATTGCCGAGGGCTGCTCCAATTGCTGTGCCTTCTGCGTGATTCCTTCCCTGCGGGGCCGCTATCGCAGCCGCCCCATGGATTCCCTGCTGGCTGAGGCCAGAGGGCTGGCGGCCAGCGGCGTCAAGGAGCTGATCGTCATTGCCCAGGATATCACCCGCTATGGCACGGACTTTGACGGCAAGCATCATTTGGCCCGGCTTCTTCGGGAGCTGTGCAAGATCGACGGTTTTCAGTGGATCCGCCTGCACTATCTCTATCCCGACGAATTTGACGATGAGCTGATTGACACCATTGCCGGCGAGCCTAAGATTCTGCATTACCTGGATATCCCCATCCAGCATGCCAACGACAGGATCCTGTCCACCATGAACCGCCGGGGCACCAAGCAGGAGATTTTAGATCTGTTTGCCAAGCTGCGCCAGCGGATCCCCGGCCTGGTGCTGCGCACCAGCCTGATCTGCGGCCTGCCCGGAGAGGGCGAGGAGGAGTTCGAGGAGCTTTGCGGCTTCCTGAACGAGGTAAAGATTGAGCGGGCCGGCGTGTTCCAGTACTCCCCGGAGGAGGGGACCCCCGCCGCCGCCATGGAGAATCAGGTGCCCGAAGAGGTGGCCGCTCGCCGGGTGGAGCTGGTGGTGGATCTGCAATCCCGCATTATGGATGAGTTCAACGAGAGCCGCCTGGGTGAGACCCTGGAGGTCCTGTGCGAGGGCTTTGACCCGGATATGGGGTGCTTCTGCGGGCGCACCTATGCGGATTCCCCGGATATTGACGGCAAGGTTTACTTTACCGCCGCCGGTGCTGTGATGCCCGGCCAGATGGTCCAGGTGCTGATTACTGGCACCACCGATGATGGGGACCTGACCGGCGAGATTGAGGATTGATACTGAAACTTAATAAAAAGCTTGAAAAGCCTTTTATAGCACGAAGTGCGTTCGGTTTTTATGGAACGGCGCAGTGTGCAATTGCACGATGCGAGTGTGCGCAGCACACGGGTTTCTCAATGAAAGCATTTCATTGAGAAACAGTATAAGGAGGAGCAAACGATGAATCTAGCCAATAAGATCACCATGTTCCGTGTGGTGATGATCCCAGTGTTCCTGGTATTTTGCTATCTCAGTCTCCCCGCCGGCAATTACATTGCCCTGGGGATCTTTATCCTGGCCAGCCTCAGTGACTTTGCCGACGGCCAGATTGCCCGGCGCTGCAATCTGGTGACGGATTTCGGCAAGTTCATGGATCCCCTGGCGGACAAGGTGCTGGTTACCGCCGCCATGCTGGTGTTTGTGGAACGGGGCCTGATGCCGGCCTGGGTGCTGGCGGTGGTCATTGCCCGGGAGTTCGCAGTCAGCGGCCTGCGCATGATGGCCGCCACCGATGGCAAGGTCATTGCCGCTGCCTGGTCGGGGAAGGTCAAGACCGCCTCCACCATGGTCTGCATCATTCTGATGTTTCTGCCCATTCCGGAGGTGCTGAACACGATCTGCTGGGTGGTTATCCTCGTGACCACGGTTTACTCCGGCGTGGAGTATTTCATCAAGAACAAGAACGTCATCGACTGGACCAATCTGTGAGGGGTAGTATGGATCAATCACAAGTTTCTAAAAAAGGCCCTGTTCTGAAGGGCGTGGCCGCTGGCCTGGCGGCAGGCGTGGTCATTTTGCTGCTCTTCGGCCTGGTGGGAAAGAGCTGGCTGGTGGGCGTTCTGGCAGGAGGCTGCTGCTTCGTGGGCTTTTTCTGCATCACCTTTGCCTGGTCTTACCTCCGGGCGGTGGAGCGGTTTTACCGGGAGCACCCGGAGCTTCTCCAGAAGGCGGAGGAGCCAACGGATTCGGAAACGTCCCCGGAGGACGAACAGAACTCATAAATATGGGTGCGGCCGCCAACTGGCAGCCGCGCCTATTTTGTCTGATTTTGTCAAAGGGATTGACGAAAAGTGGGGAAATGGAATAGAATGGAAGGGCGAAAAATGCGTTTTTCAAGAAAGGAGATTCCCGTGAAAAGGAGATTGATTGCCCTGCTGCTCACTGCCCTTCCCTTGGGGCCTCCGCAGAGAACGCCGGCACGGCCAACACCAGCGCAAAGCTGATCGCCTTCACCTTTGACGATGGCCCCTCCAGATATACCTCCCAACTGCTGGATGGACTGAAGGAGCGGGGTGTGGTGGCCACCTTCTTTATGGCTGGCTCCAACGGCTCCAGTGGAATTATCAATTATACCTCCCTGTTGACCCGGGAGCAGATGGCTCTGATGTTTTACCGCTATGGGGAGTATTTGGGTCTGGACCTCAGCGGCAGGGCGGAGCTGTCCGGTTATGTGGATGCCGCCAAGATTTCCGATTATGCCAAGACCGCCCTGTCCTGGTGTGTGGCGGTAGGCCTGATCGCCGGCATGCCCGGGAACACCCTGGAGCCTAAGGGCGGCGCCACCCGTGCCCAGTGTGCGGTGGTCCTTCTGAAGTTTGAGAGCATTCAGGAGGAGCTGACGCCTTCGGAGGACCCGGAGCAGCCAGTGGAAACTGCCGATCCGGAGGAGTAAAATCACATCCAATTCGCAAGCAGCCCCGCCGGCATGTCCGGCGGGGCTTTTCTCACGCAAAAAGTAAAATATAATTGACAAAATGCTACCGCTGTTGTATATTGAATGCAGAAAGGAGCTGAGCGATATGAACGCGGAATTTCTGATGGGAGTTGGTGTGGCAATCGTTGCCGCACTGCTCATTTATGCGGTGATGTTGGTTCGGTCAAAAAAAGGAGCCAGCTTCTGCGCCAAGGCTGATTTTGACGAGCGGCAGGTTGTTGCACGGGGTGTTGCCTTTCAGGCCGGCTTTTTTACCCTGCTAGGGTGCAATGCCGGGGCTATCTGCCTGGAGGCGGGAGGCGTGACCTGGCTGGAACATGGCATGGGGTACATTGGGTCTTTGCTGGTAGGCGTGGTGGTGTTTGCCCTGGTCTCCATCCATAAGGACGCTTACATGGGGCTGAATCAGAATCCCCGGAGGTGGATCGTGGGCTTTGGATTGATGATGCTGATCAATCTGGTCTGTGCTGTGGTGAATCTGTTCATTCGGAAAGAGATCAATGGTCGTTTGGGCTTTATCAACCTGGCGGTCGCCGCCATGATGCTTGTGGTCATTGTGGCTCAGGGAGTTCACCTGCTTCGGTTCCGGAGGGAGCAGGAGGATGAATGAAGAATTTGAAGCTGAAGGCGGCCCGGGC
>CAZVVH010000177.1:0-4512 GCA_964630475.1 uncultured Oscillospiraceae bacterium
GTGACCGGCGCTACAGTCACCAAGGTTAACGACACCACTTATACCTTCGTGATGCCCGCTCAGGCAGTCACTGTTTCCGCTGCTTTCACAGTCAAGACATATTCCGTCAGCGTGGATGCCGCAATTAAGAACGGCACTGTCACCGTGGATCAGGCCAACGCCGCAAAGGGAGAGACCGTCACCATCACTGTGAAGCCCAACAGCGACTACTCCGTGGATCAGGTGACCGCAGCCGGTGCCGCAGTCACCAAGGTCAACGACACCACCTATACCTTCGTGATGCCCGCTCAGGCTGTCACCGTTTCCGCCACCTTCGAGCAGACCTTCCGGTATACGGATCTGCCCGTCAAGACTCAGGGGAACAGCTGGTATTTCGATGCTGTTTATGCAGTCCGTGAGCTGGGCCTGATGAACGGCGACGACGTGGGTACCTTTAGACCCAACAGCGCTCTGACCCGTGCGGAAGCAATCACCATTATGGTTGCCCTGACCGGGATCGAAGTGGATAAGTCCGTGACCACCACAGAGTTCAAGGATGCCGACGGCCATTGGGCAGCACCTTACATCGCCGCCGCGAAGAAGGCTGGCCTGACTGCCGGCTATGAGGATGGCACCTTCAGGCCTGAGGCCAAGGTGACCCGTGAGGAGTTTGTCATCATGCTGGAGGCCGCTCTGGGCATTGATGCGAATGAATACGCCGGTCAGAAGTGCATCTTCACCGATGTTCCGAATAACTGGGCTACGATGTATGTGGTGGCCGCTTATGAGAATAAGCTGGTCTCCGGTTATGAGGATGGCACCTTCGGCTTCGGCAAGAACATCAGCCGTTGTGAAGTGGCTGTGGTGCTGAACGCCGCCGTCAACAAGTAATTTCCCTCTGCAAAAAGAGAGCTGCTCCGGCAGCTCTCTGGGAGAAACAAAATTTGGGGGCTGCCTCTTATGATCCCGGAGGATCATTTACCTTAACCTATATAAGGGATTGAAACCCCGGCGTGGGATCCGAGAGCCTCTCAAGGCAGGCGGAAACGCTGATTGGGTCGGGATCATTCTGAATAGGCGACTCTGGATGGATTTTCAAAGCCTCCCCTTTTCGGCAGCCGTTGCCAAAAAGGGGAGGCTCGTTTTGTCAGAGGGAATCGACCGTCAATGCACTGCTGTGGTGTCATTCTTTATGCGAGGTTGACTAAGTATATCGCCTGCAATTGTGCGCATAGCCTACGGCGTATATTGTATAGGCTATGCGCCGATCCTGCTGATCTTCAATCTCAACCTCCACAAGCAGAGGGAGAAATAAGCAGACCAGCGCGTAAACCCATACAGAGTGTTAAACACCATCATAGCCAATTCCACCTCCTGTATCGGTATTTCAAGCTCATGCAGCCCTCCGGCATAGCCGCAGGGGGTGTACATTTCCTTTCATCCCATAAGTACGGTTTTATTGCCGTTGGTCGCAAAAATTAGGGAATTTTTTCAGAAAAATTTTTGATGCAAAATCACCCTGCCGCTTTTTGAGTGACAGGGTGACGGAATGGTTGTTATTCAGTTTCTCGGCTTTCGGGTGTTCTCATTGTAATACATACACTTTTTCTGCTTTCGCAGGATCTTCACCAGCAATGTTCCCGTCATAATAGATTACAATTTTATCACCGATTCCAAAATCCATATAGCTGTCTGCTTGTTCAACATCTAAAGAAATGTGAACAGTAGGATAATCATTAAAAATGCTTTCATCATTATTTACGAGTTTACACACATTGCGCTGGCTTTTAGATTTTCAGCACACAGTTCCACACGCCCGCCTTGTTTCTCAAACAGAGTATGAGTGACTCCGTCCGGAAGTGAAACCTCTAGGCAAAGCCGTTAGGGGGATATAGGGGATATCGAATCAATCATCAGCTGCGGCTGATCAGTGCATCGTCCGCCATGGTGACTGGAACGAAGGTGACGCCCGTGGGCATGGACTTAGGCGCTTGCCCCGTCTATGGGGAAATCATAGCGCCACCAGACGGTGTGTTTATTTTTGTATCAATTCGATCAGCACACCATTGCAGTCGCGGATAAACAGGATGTGTTCCGCGCCCATCATGGTTTCGTGGGCGATCTCGACTTGGTTGGATAACAGCCGCGCCTTCAGCGCCTCCATATCATCCACCCCAAACGCGATATGCTTGGTGCCGACGGTCTGCAGATCTGAGTTGGGAAGCAGACGGTCCTCGGGCAGGGGCTTTGGAGACTCGTACTCAAAAAGCTCGATTTGAAAGCCGTCTTTTTCCAGAAAGCAAATTCTGGCCCCCAACGGAGGGATAAAGCCGTCGTCTTTGACTAGCCGGAAGCCCAGATTTTCCTGATACCACGCCAGCGACTGCTCCATGTGATAAATGCTGATCCCGACATGGAGCACACCGCTGATGTGACCGGAGGTTTGATCTGACATAGACACACCCCTCAGATGCTGTGCGCTACGGCGAAGGCCTGGCGCGTTACCGTCTGTACGGTGCCGGGGGCCTTAGCATCGCCGATCAGATAGAACTCCGGTGCACTTCCGTAGAAGGCCAGCGCCTGCTCCTGCAGCGGCTTCATGCCGGCGGAGACCACAATGTCGTCGGCGGGCAGCGTGTGCTCCGCGCCCTGCTCGTCCACATAGGTGACGGAATCCTGGGTGGCGGCGGTGACTCTGGCGCCGGTAATCCCGGTGAAATTCGACTCCGCCTCCCAGGCCATTTCCACCGCCTCGCGGTAGTGGATCTTGGTGGCGTCCATCGCCAGCTTGGGCCGCATCTCCAGCACGGTGACCTGGTGGCCGTTTTGGGCGAGGTGGATACCAGCCTCTGTGCCAATCTCGCCGCCGCCGATGATGACCACCCGCTCGCCCATTTTATCTGCTGCGCCAAAGGCCTCTGCGGAATACCAGGCCTTGATCTGATCCAATCCCGCGATGGGCGGACGGACGGGCACGGCGCCCATCGCCGCGACGACCGCGTCATAGCCCTCTGCCTCGACCTGCTCCGGCGTGGCGGGGGTGTTCAGCTTGACGGTGATGTTGACCCGTTTCCCAACCTGAGCGATCAGATAGTCCTTATACTGCTTCAGCGTCCACTTGAACGGAACATGGTCGGAATGCCGGATGGCTCCGCCCAGGGAGTCGGACGCCTCATAGAGGGTGACCGAATGCCCGCGGTCGGCAAGATCAATGGCGCATCGCATGCCACCGGGGCCTCCGCCGATGACCGCCACCCGCTTTTTCCGGGTAACGGGCCGGATGAGGTGGCTCAGCTCGTGCTCAATGCCAATGGTCGGATTGACCGAGCAGACAGACTGGAACGGGTCGCCTTGGGCACGGCCATGGCACTTGTTACACCGCAGGCAAGGGACCAGATCATCGGCGCGGCCCTCTTTCAGCAACTGGCCGTAATCCGGGTTAGAGATCCAGGCCCGAGCCTGGGAAACGATATCCAGCTTCCCTGATGCAATGGCATCCTCCATGACGGCAGGGTCAAAGTAACCCGCTATGGAGGCGATGATCAGCCCGGGCACATGGGCCTTGACATAGGCTGCCTGCTCCAGGAAGGGCTCGTGCTTTAACTCAAAGCTGGTCGGATGGGCGGGAATGTTGTCATTGGCCCGCAACTGGACAATGTCAACGTACTTTTTCGCCTCATTGAGGAATGCGCAGGTTTCCTCCAGACCATAGCCGCCGGGGAGATCGTCAAAGGACCAGGTGATCTCCAGAATGGTCTTGGGGCCGACCCGTTCCCGCACCCGGCGCAGCACCTCCAGAGGATACTTCATCCGATTCTCCAGGTTGCCGTTATAGTCATCGGTGCGGTTGTTGGCCAGGGGAGAGAACATTTTTGCGGGCAGATTGAACCGATACGCAAAGTGGAGGCTGAGCATCTCGAAATCCAGTGCGCGCAGGATCTCTGCCTGCTGGGCGTAGACCTCGGCGATCTTGTCCAGTTCCTCCAGCGTATATTCCGCCGGCCGTTTGTGGGCGGGAATCTTCTCAATGTGGTACTGCTCCTCAAAGGCCATGCCGAAGGATTTCGTGGGGTCGCCGGATTTTCCGTTGATGTCGTCGCTCTGTTCCGCCTCTTCGCCGTCGCTGACTTTCAACTCATAATCGGCGGAGGGTCCCCACATCATGGCGAAGCAGGCGATGGAGCTGTGATAGTGGATCACGTCGGCCAGATGGAGCAGATAGTTCTGGCATTGGGTGTTGTAAATATCCCAGTCGATCATGTGGCCGAAATCCAGATCCATTTTATAGTGCTTTTCTCGGATACCCTGACGCACACCCGTGACAGACACAATTGCTGCTCCACTTTTGGCCCGGTTCGCGTAGTGGGTTATCGGGCCCTGGGTGGGATGGGGCTCCGGCCCCTGCAGGAAATGGGGGTGGGAATTGGCGGATTCCAGCCGGTTTTTCAGGACGAAGCCCCGGACGGGAAGCGGCGAAAAAATATGAGGATAGTTGCAGTTCATAAAAGACCTCCTTGCTGTATTTCGGCCTTA
>CAZVVH010000178.1:0-4498 GCA_964630475.1 uncultured Oscillospiraceae bacterium
GCGTGACACACAGTCACGCCGCCCTCTGCGGCAAATAGTTACTTGTCACTATTAAGCCTTGCTGGGCATGGTATTTTCCTCCAATCAGAACCGCTTGAAAACGGTCTCCCTATATTATTTGACATATAGCTTTTTTGCCGCCTTTGTCCAACAATTCCTTGATAGTTTTCTGATTTTCAGTTCTTTTAGACAAACCGTCCCCCTTTATTTGTGTCTCCTGCCACATTGGTATGTTTCTGACGACGAAAAAATATCTCCAGCCAAGAGACTGGAGATATTCTTCTTCCGGGCGGTTCGTACCTCCGCCCGGAAGGACCTTCGGCTTGCCGACCGAAGGCCGCCGGGATATGAGAGAAAGAAAGAAGCTTTCTGTGGCAACAGTGTTACTTGCCGTCCGGACCGGTCAGAGCTGCAACGCCCTCCTCATTGGTCCTGACGCGGATGACATTTCCAACGTCGTACAGGAAGATCTTACCGTCGCCGGGGTTTCCGGTGTACAGCGCCCGCTTTGCGGCGGCCACAACCAGCTCAGGCGGCACGGTGGACACCACAATATCCACCTGGATCTTGGGCAGCAGGTTCATAGGCATTTCCACGCCGCGGTACTGGCCGGTCTTGCCCTTCTGGACGCCGCAGCCCATGACATTGGTAATTGTCATGCCGGTGACACCGATCTGGTTCATGGCACTTTCAAGAACGGAGAAGCGTTCCTTGTTGCAGACGATAGAGATTCTGGTATAGCGTCCCAGTCCCTCCTTCTGAGCTGGCAGGACAGGGTTCAGAGCAGCAGACCGAAGATCAGTGACGTCCACCTCGGGGATTTCAGCACCGGAGCCAAAGGAGCCGGGAGCGGTGGGCAGGAAGTCCGCATAAGCGGAGGGCAGGCCGTGCTCGCAGAGATCCAAGCCCATAATCTCCTCCTTGGCGGAAACCCGCAGGCCGATGGTATGCTTCAGAATGAGGAATACAATGGTCATGGCGATCATGGTGTAAACACCTACGGACAGAACGCCCAGGCACTGGACCCCCAACTGGTGCAGGCCGCCGCCATAGAACAGGCCGTTATTGTAATCGAACAGGCCCACTGCCACGGTGCCCCACAGGCCGTTAAAGCCGTGGACAGCAAAAGCGCCAACCGGATCGTCAATGTGCAGCTTCATATCAACAAACTCGGCAATCACCACAACGCCGATACCATCAACGATACCAATGATAGCCGCGCCTAGGCAGTCCACGTTTGCGCAGCCTGCGGTGATCCCCACCAGGCCAGCCAGAGAGGCGTTCAGGCACATAGAAACGTCAGGCTTTCCATTGCGGATCCAGGTGAACAGCATGCAGGAGACAGTTGCAACAGCGGGAGCCACAGTGGTGGTGCCCAGGATCTGAGCCAGCTGGACGGAGTCACCGGCGGCGGCGCCGTTGAACCCATACCATGCGAACCACAGGATGAAGCAGCCCAGAGCGCCCAACGTCAGGGAGTGGCCGGGGATTGCGTGGGTAACTACCTTGCCATCCTTGCCCTTAGTGTACTTGCCGATCCGGGGACCCAGCAGCATAGCGCCGATCAGGGCGGTGATGCCGCCTACCATATGGATCAGACAGGAGCCTGCAAAATCAACGAAGCCCAGCTGTGCCAGCCAGCCCTGGCCATTCCAAGCCCAGCCAGCCTCAATGGGATAGACAATTGCGGAAATCACTGCGGAATAAATGCAGTAAGTGGAGAACTTGGTGCGCTCTGCCATGGAGCCGGAAACGATGGTGGCGGCAGTTGCGCAGAACACCAACTGGAAAAAGAAGTTGGACCAGTTAAAGCCTGCAAAGTCAGTGAACAGCTGATACTCAGGCCGGCCAATTAGACCAAAGAAGTAATTCTCGCTGTTCATAATGCCATAGCCCAGCAGGCAAAAGACCACAGTGCCAATACAGAAGTCCAGCAGGTTCTTCATAATAATGTTGCCCGCATTCTTGGCTCGGGTAAAGCCCGTCTCCACCATGGCGAAGCCGCATTGCATAAAGAAGACTAAGACTGCACCTAAAAGGTACCAGATACTCATGTCCATAAGATATTCCTCCAATAAATTGTTTTGGCGTCTGCTCCCCGGAAGGTCTCTTCCGTACAGAAGCACACGCCATTGTGTCAGGGTCTTTTCTCTTTTGTTGCAACAAAGAAGAAAGGTGCTGTCAGGAACAATCCTTGTTCTTAACAGCGCCTTCGCTTGATGGTTTTAGTTTACCACGTTTTTAAGGGATGTCAACCCCATTCTTGCAGTTTTGGAGGTTTAAACGAAAGTATTTCCAAAACTTTCCCAGGTTTTATGAATTCTGTAAGTTTAAATCCTGCATATCACAGAACAACTGGTATTTCACCGGTAATTTGCAGGCTGTCCGGCTCCACATGACATTCGTAGGCCCTGACATGGATACCTGCTACCGCTGCCTCCCGCAATGCCTGTCCAAAATCAGGATCCGTCCTGTCGTTGGGGCGAAACTCCTTCATCCCCTCCATCTGCACCACAATGCAGAGCCAGGCCTGATATCCTTCCTTCTGACAGGCGACCAGCTCCCGGACATGCTTGGTGCCCCGCTCCGTGGGGGCGTCCGGAAAGCGGCAAACGCCATCCTCCTCCAGGGTACAGCCCTTGACTTCGGCAAAAATACGCTGACCGCCGGCCTCCAAATAAAAGTCGAATCGGGAATTTCCGAAGGTTTTCTCCGGACGCACCAGCCTCACCTCTGGCAAAAACCTCCCCGATGCTGCAAATTCCTGAAAAACCCGATTTGGCGCCTGGGAGTCCATATTGATGAGTAGGGGCGGACGATCCTTTAACGCCTTCTCCACCGCAATCAGATCATATTTTGTCTTCCGATTGGGGTTGTCTGACCGCGCCAGATAGACCCGGCTGCCGGGTATCAAAAGCTCCCTGCATCGTCCGGTATTTTTCACGTGGACGGTTTCCCGCTGCCCCCCCAGCTCCACATGAGCAATGAAGCGGTTGGGGCGGTCAAGGAACACCGCCGGACAGCTGTGATTGTAACGCATTGGCCCACTCCTTTATTGGACAATTTCTTGGGCTGCGGCAAGCGCATCCTGAAAGCTATTATACCGCTTTTCAGTTACACTTTTCCAGTTGGAGCTCCACATTTCCGTGTAATCAGAATCGAGCAAAGCATCTGATCCCAATCCATCCCAATCTGTGTTCCCCTGAAACTTCCACACGCCATCCTTCCGAACTAAGGTCATGCCCCTTGTCAGTTCATTGGAAATTGCCTGAAGGAAAAACTCTCCATCTTCTTCCTGAACAAAAATGGCCCAGATCACCGCAGTATATTCTATCTGAACCTTGTTCTGCTGGTACTGGAATCGGGTAATCTCCAGATTTTCCATCCCATATTCCGCCGTGTACTCCGTCTGCTCCCGAGCCATCGCCTTATGCTGCCGGGCATAGCTGTCATAGCACGGATTATCCGTGGTGTAATACCGGTCCAAAAGGGCCTGGTAGGCCTCAATATTCTCCTGTATCTCTGCTTCAGTTAAATCCTCCCGGAAACCGGTTTCCGACAAATAATTACTTAACTCCATCTCCACTTGCAGGACGCCTCGCACCGTTTCCTCTGCCCCATCCAATGCAGAAGAATAATTATAGTCCGCCACGCCCAACAGCAAAAGCAGTGCCGCCGCCGCAATAAGCAGCCCAATCGTAAGCTTTCGCCGCCCCCCGACTTTAGTCAGCCCAAATTCTGCCTCTTCAATGAACTGCTCATCAACTAAACTTAGGCTTTGGAACAAAATTTCTGCGCCGCTCATAGGAAAATTCCCTCCTTCCACAAAAACTCCTTCAATTTATTTCGTGTGCGGGCCAGCATGGACTTCACCTTACTTTGGCTGAAGTCATATCTGGTGCCAATCTCCAAAATCGCATCGCCAAACCAATACCGCCGCAGAAAGACCATACGCTGCTCATCAGGAAGCCCTCGCAAAAAACGGTTCAGGCAGTCCCCCAACATCACCATTTCACAAGATCCCTCCCCCGCTGAAATGCACTCTTCCAGCTCCTGAGTCAAAGATATGACCTCCGCTTGCCGGATTTTTGCGGTTTTCCAATCTAACCGATCCAGAGCCAGGTTTCTGCAAATTTTGGCCAGAAATGGAAAGAGCTTCTGGGGCCTGGTGGGTGGAATTGCGCTCCAAGCCTTCCAATAGGTATCGTTTACACACTCTTCAGCATCCTCCTCCACCGCCAAAATACGCAATGCGGTGCGATGGAGAGGCTTACCATATTTTTCATCTGTAGCGGTAATAGCTTCCTCCTCCCGCGCCCAGTAGAGCGCCACAATTTCCTGATCTTCCACTAAATCACCCCCTTCACCTATATAGACGGTCTTTTACAGGGGCTGGTCGCAAAAAATAGCAGAGCAAATATGGTTGTAAGTCATCGTGTCTCATCCCATCGGATAAAAGAAAACCTCACAAGCAAAGCCTGTGAGGTGATTATGTTGG
>CAZVVH010000179.1:0-4454 GCA_964630475.1 uncultured Oscillospiraceae bacterium
AGTCATACAGGCATTCTGATAAAGCATCCGGCTCAAGCCGCGCAAACACTCTCCGCTGAGCAAGGGAGACCATTCAGTTACCGAACTGGTGCTGATACTTTGAGGCGAAGACCCCTGTGGAGCAGCTGACCCGGGATATGGAGACCTTTGTGGCATTCCTCCGGGAGCATCATCTGCTGGAATCGGAATAAATTTCACAAAAGGGAAAAAATGCGGCAAAAGTATCTTGCATTTTTTCTGGTACTGATTATAATAGAGCTGTCAACCAAACATGCTTCAGGGCGGGGTGTAAGTCCCCACCGGCGGTAAAGTCCGCGAGCCTTCCGGCTGAATCGGTGCAATTCCGATACCGACAGTAAAAGTCTGGATGAAAGAAGCGGCGCGACTTGTTTTATGCGTCTCAAACGCCTGGAAGAAGAACTTCTTTCAGGCGTTTTTGTGTTCCGGAAGCATATCTTAACGTCAGGAGTTGTTGCCCTATGAAAACCAATGTCCGCAGAATTACTGTAACCGCCATGCTGTCCGCCGTGGCCTTTGTGCTGATGTTCATCGAGTTCTCGGTGCCGCTGATGCCGCCCTTTATCAAGATGGATATCTCCGATCTGCCCGCCTTGCTGAGCACCTTTGCCCTGGGGCCGGTTTCCGGAGTGATGGTTGAGCTGCTGAAAAATCTGCTGCACATCCTCTTCAAGGGAACCACCTCCGCCGGTGTCGGCGAGCTGTGCAACTTCCTGCTGGGCTGCTTTTTTGTGGTGCCCGCCGGCTTGATCTACAAGCGGAAGAAATCCCGCAAAAATGCTGTTCTGGGCGCACTGACCGGCTGTCTGGTTATGGCGGTATGCTCACTGCCCCTGAACTACTTTGTGGTTTATCCTGCCTATGTGGTATTCTATGGTATGCCCATGGATCAGATCATCGGGATGTACCAGACCATCCTGCCCGGCGTCAACGGTCTCTTTGCCTGCCTGAGCATTTTCAACCTGCCCTTTACCTTTGTGAAAGGCCTGCTGGACGCGGTGATTTGCTTTATCATCTATAAGCCGCTGTCGCCCATCCTGCACAAGAGCGGAAAACCGTGATTAATCGAACAAGTGAAAATAGTGGGTCAACGCATAGGCAACCCCGTCCTGGTCGTGGGCCTTTGTGACATAGACAGCCGCCTCCTTGCAGGCGGCTGTTGCGTTTTCCATCGCTACGCCGTAGGCAACCGCCTGCAAAAGATCCACGTCGTTTTCTCCATCGCCAAAGGCGATACATTGGTCAGGGGTGATCCCAAGCTCCTTCATCAGCCAGCGCAGTCCGTTGCCCTTGCCGGTTTCCTTGTGGGAGATCTCCAGCATATGGGAGACAGCGGAAGTGAAGTACAGGTCCCCTGCCTCCCGGCGGATGGTGCGGAAGAGCGGCTCCCGAACCAGAGGGTTCGTATGCATGACATCAAAGCTGTCCAGCTCTGCCTCGTGCTCGTCCAGGAAGGACTCCCAATCCGCCACCGGCAGGCAGGTGGATTTCACATACTGGACCCCATAGCCGGTGACGCCGTAATCGGCCGGGTTGTCCAAATACCAGGCGGGGGCGTAGGCCTGGCCGTCAATAAAAACGGCGAAAGCGGCGCCGGTATCCCGGGACAGACGGCGGATGCGGGCCACATCCTCCTTGGCGATGAGCCAGCGGTGTAAAACCTGACCGTCCTCCATCCGGTTGATGGAGGAGCCGTTGCTGGTGATGGCGTAGTGAAGGCCGGGGAGGGAGCGGAGTTCCTCCGGCAGGCCGGCGTAGCTGCGCCCGGAGGCTACCACCACTTCAATTCCGGCGGCAACCGCCTGTTCCAGCGCGGCCCGGTTGGCGGGGGAGAGCTGGCCGTTTCCATCCAGGGTGGTACGATCTAAATCCAGCGCGATACATTTGATAGCAGACATGTTTGGGGCCTCCTGACGTAATTTCTCCCTCTTATCATAAGGGAATCCAAAAGGCCCGTCAAGAGCGCAGCTTGGCCCCGTTGGGAACAAACATGGGCCAAAGGCCGCAAAAAGGTTGCCGGAAGCCGAATTCTGTGCTATGATAACGCCAGTCGTTGCCGTTTTGCGGCAAAAGGAAAGGAAAATGACCCTTATGAACGAGAAAAAATTTACTGTGGCCCTGGGCCGGTACATGGGCGTCCGGCGTCCGGCTGTCACCACCGATGTGACGGAGGAAGAGATCGCCGCTGTGCTCCGCCGGGAACAGGAGCAGCACGGAGCGTGGAAAGCCGCAGAGCGGCCCGCTGCCCTGGGGGATACCGTGGTGATCGACTTTGCAGGCTTCCTGGGCGAGGAGCAGTTTGAGGGCGGCACTGCTGAGGGCTATTCCCTGGTCCTTGGATCCGGCTCCTTTATCCCCGGCTTTGAGGAACAGCTGGTGGGCGCCGCCGCTGGCCGGGCTGTGGATGTGAACGTGACCTTCCCTGAAAACTACCACGCAGAGAATTTGGCGGGCAAGCCTGTGGTGTTTCGGTGCAAGGTGCATCAGGTTCAGCAGAAGGAGCTGCCCCCGCTGAACGATGAATTCGCCCGGAAGTGCTACCGCCTGAACTCCTATGAGGAGCTGGTGGCCGCCGTCCGGCAGTCCATCGCCGCCCAGAAGGCAAAGCAGAACCAGGCCGCCATTCAGAACGCCGTCATCGACCAGATCGTGGCGGACGCTCAGATTCAGCTGACCCAGGAGTATGAGGAGGAGTGCATCCGGCAAATGCTGGGGGCCTTTGCCCAGAACCTGTCCACCCAGGGAATCTCTCTGGAGCAGTATCTGCAATACACCGGCGCCACCGAGGAGCAGCTGAAGGAGCAGCTGCGGCCCCAGGCTGTGGCGGGGGCCAGAGCCACTGCTGTGATGATGGCCGTGGCGGAGGCCGAGGGAATTGCCGTCTCCGAGGAGGAGATTGACGCCGAGGTTCACCGCATGGCGGAGGCCTATGATATGGACTTTGCCACCGTAAAGGCCAACATGACCGAGGCCAACCGGGACACCATCCGCACCGGAATGACCGCTTCCAAGGCGCTGGGATTTGTCATTGACGCCTCTGTGGAGGAGTAATATTAAAACTGATTAAAAAGCTTGAAAAGCTTTTTACAGCACGAAGTGCGTTAAAGTTTTATGAGCGGGCGCAGCGTGTAATATACGATGCGAGTGTGCGTGGCACACGGGTTTCTCAATAGAGCATTTCATTGAGAAACAGTATAAAATAAGGAAAACAGATGGCCGCTGCCAACGCAGCGGCCATCTTCATCCTGTACAAAAAATTTCCCCGGGGATGTAACCATTTGCCCCGCCGGATTGTATTATTTATGAAAGGGCCTTTCGAAGAAACAAATCAAATGAGGGATCACTCGATGAAATTGCCGTTGGAAGAGCTGGCGGAGCGGTATAAGGACAACCTGTTTGCGGCTGCCTTTCACATCTGCAAAAACCCGCAGGATGCGGAGGACATTGTGCAGGAGACCTTCCTCCAGTATCACACGACGAAAACAGAATTTGAAAATGAGCAGCACATCCGAGCCTGGCTGATCCGGGTGGCTATTAACCGGGCGAAGAACATCAGCCTGTCCTTCTGGCGGCGGAAGAGCCTGCCCCTGGAGGAATACGCCGCCACCCTGGAGTTTGAAACACCGGAGGCGGGGGAGCTGTTTGAGGCGGTCCTGGCCCTGCCCGAGAAGTACCGCATTGTGGTGCATCTGTACTACTATGAGGACTACTCGGTGAAGGAGATCGCCGGACTGCTTCGGCTGGGGGAGAGCGCAGTAAAGGCCCGGCTCATGCGGGGGCGGAAGATGCTCAAGGAGGCATTAAAGGAGGGATGGAACGATGACGAACCGTGAAAAATATAAACAGGCGTTTTCGGCGCTTCATACCTCCGACGGATTTTCTTTGGAGGGAATGGAAATGAAGAAAGCAAAAAAGATCCGCACCGGGCGGATTCTGGCGGTCTGCGCCGCCACGGTATTGCTGGTGGCCCTGCTTACCGCCTTTGGCATTGTGATGCCTCAGGATAAGGGTGGGGCTACAAATGGACAGTATGACGGCCCGGGCACGATAGAGATCACCCGGTATGAGGGGAGCAGCTTCCGGCTGGGGAACGGCAATGTGCTTCTCTTTGATACAAAAGACTATTTGGAGGATGGTCTGGTGAAACTGCATATCTCCATGTGGCCGGTGGAGGGCATGGAAGATGGACAGGCTGTGCTCTATGGCTATTATCAGGAGGGGGAACTGATTCCGCTGAATGATGAGAAAGCAGAGAACATCCACGATGGAAGCGAGATTGTATTCCCGGTAGAGGCCATTGAATATGATCAGGTCTTTATCCAGAGTGTAAGCACGGATACAATCTATATTATCGATATCGACTAATAGAGGAGATATTTCGGTTAAAAGAATATTGAAAGGGGGAGATACCGAGCAGATTTCGGAAAATATATTAA
>CAZVVH010000180.1:0-4408 GCA_964630475.1 uncultured Oscillospiraceae bacterium
CGATGTTGTGAACCTCGTCGATCACCAGGATAATATTGCCCAGCTTGCGGATTTCGTCAATAAGGCCCTTCATGCGGCTCTCAAACTGTCCCCGGAACTGGGTTCCGGCCACCAGGGCGGTCAAATCCAGCAGATAGACCTCCTTGTCCCGAAGCTTATAGGGCACCTGTCCCTTGGCGATTCTCTGGGCCAGGCCCTCAGCAATGGCGGTTTTGCCCACACCGGGTTCGCCGATCAGGCAGGGGTTGTTCTTCTGCCGGCGGTTCAGGATCTGGATCACCCGCTGGATCTCCTGCTCCCGGCCAATAATGCCGTCCAGCTTGCCCTGGTGGGCCTTGGCGCTCAAGTTGATGCAGTAGCTGTCCAGGAATTTCCGCTTGGCCTTGCCCTCCTTCTTGCCTTCCTTCGGAGGTTGTTCGCTGTCCCGGCGGGCAGGCTGCTGGGCCTCTCCGGAGCCGCCGTTTCCAAACAGGCGGTTGAGGAAGGGGAAGGTGGCGGTTTTGCCCTCGTCGTCCTCTTCATTTTCTCCAGCCTCTTCCTCCTGGGACTTAGGCTGTAGCATTTCCATATCCTCCATCCCGCTGAGGGCACTCTGCATTTCAGAGGTCAGGGTGTCCAGGTCATCATCACTGATGCCCATGCGCCTCATCATATCATCAATGGGTTTTATATTCAATTCCCGTGCACATTTCAGGCAGAAGCCCTCATTCCTGGTCTGGCTTCCATCCATCCGTGCCACAAAAATCACGGCTACGTTCTTTTTGCAACGGCTGCACCGCGTCGGCTGCATTGCAATCCCTCCTTAAATGGGTTCTCTCTTATTTTCTATGCTCAGCATATCATAGAAATGTGAACTGTCTGTTAAAATGTCAAAGTTTCCGCCTGAACTTATACTAAAACTTATTAAAACGGTTTTGCGCAGCACGCGTGATTCTTGATTAAATCTTTTAATCAAGAATCCGGATTACGGCACATACAGGGAGGCGCTTTCAGAGCCAACCAGCAGGGCGGAACCATCGCTGCGCATCAGCACCCGGCGGGCACCGGCGGTGTCCTCCAGCTCCGCATACAGTTCCAGGTTGGAGTTATAAATCTCCAGCTTGTTGGTATAGAGCACAGCGGTGTAATCCCCCGCCACACTGAGGGACAGGATCCGCTGGAAAATATCCACCTGGGCGGTCACTTCCCCCTTTTGATTCACCAGAACCATCTGGCCCTGGTTTCCGGTCTCATACTTACCCCAGGCGGACACATGGTTCCCGCCGCTGCAAAAGGCATAGCCCCACAGGTATCCGCCTCCGTTCTCCCAGCTTCCCAGGATGCCCTGCTCCGGCTCCACGCAGACCGCTCCCTGATCCGTTTGCAGCCATACCTGGCCCTCCTGCCACTTCAAATCCACCACCAGATGGTCGGGGAGCTGCCAGGAGTTCTGGACCTCGCCGGTGCCGGTGTCATAGAAGGTCACCGTGCTGCAGAAGCTGTTCTCCTCTTCCCCCACGGTCACAACAGCCAGAACATCTCCGTCGCCGGAGACTGCCGCGTCCATGACATAGGCACTGGAGATGTTGACCCGCACCCGGGCGTTGTTCCGGGCATCGTACACGGTCACGACCCCCTTATAGCCGGTCTCCTGGGTAGTCACCGTCATATAGCCGTTGGAATTGACCCTGGCGTTAAAAATCGGCCCATCCGTAGTCCTAGTGCTGGCAATGGCCTTGCCCGTTATCTGATACAGGTTATTGCCGCCCACATCAAAGACCACCGCATAGGCGCCGTCCGCCGCCACCGCAGGGCTGCTGATGGCAATGGTTTCGTTAATATACTCGGTGCCGCTCTGGCTGAACAGGCGGATGCCCGTATTGGAACAGACAAGCAGGCTGTTGTCCACCTGTGCAAAGCAGTTGGTGGCATTGCTGTCAAAAAAGATCTCCTCCGCCTGACCGGATTCATCCCGCTCCAGGCTCTGATAGGCCAGATAACGCCGCAGGCTGTCGATATTCAGCTCATCCCGGAACACCACGGCCAGAACCGCCCCTACAATCAGAACCAAGGTAAACAGGGCGGCCAGAAAGCGCCCCAGCAGGCGCTTCACCTTGGAGCGGCTCTGCTTTTTCTGTTTCCGCGCTTCCCGGGCGTGCTCCCGACCCTCTTCCTTGTTCCGTTCCGGTGGGGGCGTCTCCCGCTTGCCGGTAGAGAAGTTCACTATTTTCGCCATTGATTTCACCTTTCGCCCTTCTCCGGCACCGGATCGGTGTCCAGTCCCACCGGCTCCCGATACCAGAGCTTTGACATGTACAAACCGCCCGGAGGAACCGTGGGGCCTGCCTCCGTGCGGTTTCCCCGCAGCAGAATGCCGTCAATATCCTCCGGCCGCAGCTTTCCATCCGCCGCGTAGATCACCGTGCCAACCATAGCCCGCACCATATTGTACAGGAAGCCGTTAGCACACACCTTCAATTCTATCAAGTCCCCCTGGCGGGCCACGTCGAAATAGTAGACCGTCCGCACGGTGGTCCGCACATCCGTGCCCACCGCCCGCACCGCGGCAAAATCGTGGGTGCCCACGAAGCGGCTGGCCGCGTCCTGCATGACCTGCTCATCCAGGTGCTTGGGGTAAAAATAAGCCCGATTTACATAAAATGCGTTGCGAATCCGGGAATTATACACCCGATAAGTGTATTCCTTCCTCAGGCAGGAGCCGATGGCATTGAACTCCGGAGACATCTCCCTGGCCGACACCACTACGATATCTTCGGGCAGCCGGGTATTCACCGCCAGAGGAAACCGGTCACAGGGAATGGTGGAGGTGGTGCGGAAATTGGCAATATACACCTCCGCATGAACCCCCGCATCTGTGCGCCCGGCGCCGGTACACCTCACCGGATGGCCCACCACCAGGGACAGCGCCTTCTCCAGCGTCTCCGCCACGGAGACCGCGTTCTTCTGCACCTGCCAGCCATGGTAGGCTGTGCCCACATACATCAGCTTCAGGGCAATGTTTCTTTCTCGTTTTTCCATGCTTCAAACAGTCCTCATAGTCCAAAGGCCCGCAGGACACAGATCACCGCAATCAGGAGGGCCAGCGTCACCAGGGCGGCCACGTCCCGGCCCGCATATCTCAGCTGGCGCAGGCGGGTCCGGCCCTCGCCGCCATGATAGCAGCGGCTCTCCATAGCCACGGCCAGCTCCTCTGCCCTCCGCAGGGCAGAAATAAACAGGGGCACCAGCAGCGGCACCAGGGCCTTGGCCTTCTGCACCAGATTTCCCGTCTCAAAGTCCGCGCCCCTGGCCTTCTGGGCACTCATCAGCTTGTCGGTTTCCTCGATCAGCGTGGGGATAAACCGCAGGGCAATGCTCATCATCATAGCCAGTTCATGGATGGGCACATGGAGCTTCTTCAGCGGCCCCAGCAGGGACTCAATCGCATCGGTGAGCATAATGGGAGAGGTGGTATAGGTCAGCAGGAAGGTACCCATAATCAGCATCATAATCCGGACCACCATAAAGGCGGCTTTCCAAATCCCCTCCTCGGTAATATTGATAAAGCCCCAATGCACCAGCGGGGTGCCGCCGGAATAGAGAAGGTTCAAAATACCGGTGAAGATAAGCAGAACCAGTACCGGCTTCAATCCCCGCACTGCCGTCCGGAATCCCACGTGGGATACACAGATCATTGTTGCCAAAAATGCGGCAATGATACAATAGCTCACCAGCCACTTGCACAGGAACAGGGCCACAATATAGGCGATGACGCCAATGAGCTTGGTCCTGGGGTCCAGGCGATGGAGAATGGAATTTCCCGGAAAGTACTGACCCAGGGTAATATCTTTCAGCATCCGGACCCACCTCTCTTCCTCAGAAGGGCGGAAACCGCTTCCTCCACTGTGTAGACCGGAGGCAGGTCAAGCCCCTTTTCCCGCAGGCGCCGAAACACCTGGGTCACCTGGGGCACGTCCAGGCCCATTCGGTGCAGCTCATCATCCCGCTGAAACACCTGGGCGGGGGTTCCGTCCATGGGGATCCCGCCGTCATTGACCACCACCAGGCGGTCCACCGTCCGGGCCACCTCCTCCATGGAGTGGGACACCAGAATCACCGTGGCGTTTTTGCTGTCGTGGTACTGCCGGATGTTCGCCAGAATCTCCTCCCGGCCCACAGGATCCAGGCCGGCGGTTGGCTCGTCCAGAATGAGCACCGACGGCTCCATGGCGATAACCCCCGCAATGGCCGCCCGGCGCTTCTGGCCTCCGGACAGCTCAAAGGGGGACTGGTTCAGGGTTTCCTCCTCCAGGCCCACGAACTCCGCTGCCGAGCGCACCCGGCGGTCGATCTCCTTTTCCTCCAGCTTCATGTTCCGGGGACCGAAGGCGATGTCCTTGTAAACCGTCTCCTCAAAGAGCTGATACTC
>CAZVVH010000181.1:0-4407 GCA_964630475.1 uncultured Oscillospiraceae bacterium
CCGCAACGGCATGCGCATTGTCATCGAGCTGAAGAAGGACGCCAATCCCCAGGTGGTGCTGAACCGGCTCTTCGCGCAAACCGCCTTGCAGTCCAGCTTTTCCATCAATATGCTGGCGCTGGTCCATAATCAGAAGCAGCCCAAGGTCCTGACCCTGCGGAATTACCTGGATGAATATCTGGCCTTCCAGGAGGAGGTCATCATCCGCCGGACGAAATATGACCTGAAAAAGGCCCAGGAGCGGGCCCACCTGCTGGAGGGCCTGCTCATCGCCCAGGACAACATTGACGAAGTGATCCGCATTATTCGCACCAGCTACGACAATGCGAAGGAGCGCCTGTGTGAGCGCTTCGGGCTGGATGAAATCCAGGCTCAGGCCATCTGCGACATGCGGCTTATCGCCCTCCAAGGCCTGAATCGGGAGAAGTTGGAGGCCGAATACGGGGAGCTGGAAGAGCGGATCGCATACTATAATCAGCTGCTCAGCGATGATGTCCTTCTGCGCAAGGTTCTGAAGGATGAGTTGACCGCCATCCGGGACAAGTACGGTGACAGCCGCAAGACAGAGATCCAGGATGTGGAGGATGAAATCGACATCGAGGATTTGATCGAAGAAGAGGACTGCATCTACACCCTGACCCATGCGGGCTATATCAAGCGCACCCCTGCGTCTACTTATCGCTCCCAGAAGCGGGGTGGCCGGGGCATTAACGGCCAGAGTCTGCGGGAGGAGGACTATGTAGAGGTGATGATGAGCTGCTCCACCCACGATTTTATCCTGTTCTTTACCGACCAGGGCCGGGTGTACCGAAAGAAGGGCTATCAAATTCCCGAGGCGGGAAGAACCGCCAAGGGCACGGCCATTGTCAACGTGCTGCCTCTGGCTCCGGAGGAAAGGGTCACGGCCATGATGTTTGTCCGGGAGTTTACCGACAATGAATATGTGGTCATGGCCACCCGGAAGGGCACGGTAAAACGAATCACGTTGGCTTCCATCAATACAGCCCGGAAGGGCGGCATCCGGGCCTTGACCTTGGAGGAGGGGGATGAAATGATCTCCGTCCGCCGCACCGATGGACAGCAGAATGTGCTGCTGTGCAGCCGGGAAGGAATGGCCATTTGCTTCAAGGAGTCGGATATCCGCTGCATGGGCCGGGATGCCGTAGGCGTCCGGGGCATAAAGCTGAGAGAGGGAGACGATCTTGTGGGTATGGAGATTGTCAGAGACGGCAGCTCCCTGCTGACCGTCACCGAAAACGGCTACGGAAAGCGCACTGCCCTGGAGGAGTATGGCGTTCAGAACCGGGGCGGCATGGGCCTGAAAAACTACAACCTGACCCAAAAGACAGGCAAGGTGGCCAGCGTGGCCATGGTCAACGACGATGATGACGTGATGATGATTGCCGACGACGGCGTAATGATCCGCACCGCAGCAAGTGGAATCAACCTGTATGGACGGGTAACCCAGGGTGTCCGGGTGATGAATATGGGCGACGGTGTCAAGCTGATTGCCGTGGTCAGGACGGTGCGGGAGGAGGACGTATCCTCTGAAACGCCGGATCAGGAAGAGGATCCTTCCTGAAAGGTCTAATAAGGAGGAAAAGGATTGAAAACCGTGACCCTTTACACGGACGGGGCCTGCTCCGGAAACCCCGGCCCCGGGGGCTGGGCCTGTATCCTGCTGTATGGAGAGCATAAGCTGGAGCTCTCCGGCGGGGAGAAAAATACCACCAACAACCGTATGGAGCTGACCGGGGTGATCCAGGGTTTAAAGGCCCTGAAGCAGCCTTGTATTGTGGAGCTTTATTCTGACTCCAAGTATGTGGTGGACGCCCTGGAAAAGGGATGGGCCGAGGGCTGGCGGAAGCGGGGCTGGGTCAAGGGGGATAAAAAGCCTGCCCTGAATCCGGATCTGTGGGAGATTCTGCTGGATCTCTGTCAGGTTCACCAGGTAAACCTCCATTGGGTCAAGGGCCATGCCTCCAACCCCTACAACAACCGCTGCGACGAGCTTGCAGTGGCAGAATGGAAAAAGCTGAAATGACAGAACACGAACGCTATATGAAGGAGGCCCTGGTGTTGGCCCGGCAGGCCGCCGCCGTGGGAGATATTCCGGTGGGCTGCGTGATCGTGAAAAACGGGGAGATCATCGGCCGGGGCCGGAACCGCCGGGAGGAGGGCCAGGATGCCACCGCCCATGCGGAGCTTGAGGCCATCCGGGACGCCTGCGGGGAAACTGGCTGCTGGCGGCTCCATGGAGCCAAGCTGTATGTGACCCTGGAGCCGTGTCCCATGTGCGCCGGGGGGATTATCAATGCCCGGATTGATGCCATCTATTACGGCGCTAAGGAAGAAAAGATGGGCTGCTGCGGCTCGGTGCTCAACCTGTTTGAGGAGCGATTCAACCACCACCCCCGCATTTACGGCGGGATCCTCAGAGAGGAATGTGGCTCCGTGCTGCGGGAGTTCTTTGAAGGGCTGCGGGATGAAAGAACTGATAAAAAATTCAGATTTAATACTTCTGTAACAAAATCTCTCGAACTTCTTTAACAACTGCCTGGTAAAATAAAACCATGAGATGTGATTAGCTTTTTTCATTCTATCCTCCAATCTTTTGAGCGGGAAGCCCAGCAATCAGTTGGGCTTCCCGTTCTGCTTTTCAGAAATCGGCCATTTATGAATCCATTTTGTATAGCTCACTTCCTTCTTGGAAAAAATCCGTTTACAAATTGGAATAAATCTACTATAATGTTAGGACAGAATAAAAAGAAAAGGCAAGGAGGATTTTTATATGCTTTCTGCCGCTGCCAGAAATTTAGCTCTCCTGCGTCAGGAGCGGGGAATCAGCCAGCGGGCAGCCGCGGCAGACCTGGGAATTTCCCAAGCGCTTCTTTCCCACTACGAAAATGGAGTGCGGGAGCCTGGCCTGTCCTTTATTTGCAGGGCCTGTGACTATTATCATGTATCAACGGATTATCTGCTTGGCCGGTCCTCCATTCGGGAGGGTGCCAGCTTCGACCCCAGTTTCCTCTATCGGAATTCCAGGGAACGGGATCAATATCCTCATAAGACCTTGGCCCGGTTTTACTTCCGGGTTTTGTCCAACGCCATGAGTATCGTCTTTGACCTATTGGGCAAAACCGGAGAAGACCAGGCTATCTGTTCCGCCTACCAATATATCGGAATCGCCATTTACCGGATCTACCGCCACCTGACCCGGTTTGCGCCGGATGGCATCACCACGCTGATTGAGGTGGAGGATATGGATCTAACGGTGAGTGCGTCTGAGGCGGATATGATTTTAAGCGAGGTGGAATATCTCCGCTGTTTGAAAAAGCGAAAGGAGGAGAAAAAGCCCTTCCCCGCTGCCGGCTATAAGACCCTGGAAAAGAACTATCCGGATCAATACCGCTCTCTGTTTGAGATCATCTACTCCGGTGGAAAGAGAAACAGGAGCATGCTTGAGGCTCATCAGAAGGAAATCCTTCACAATATGAAGGAGCGGAACCCGGAACGAAAATAAACATCATCCTTTCCCTTAAAGGAGCTTCCATATGGTAAAACAGGATCACATTCGCAATTTTTCAATTATCGCCCACATAGACCACGGAAAATCCACCCTGGCCGACCGCCTGTTGGAAATCTGCAACGCGGTGACCGCCCGGGAGATGGAGAGCCAGCTGCTGGACAATATGGATTTGGAGCGGGAACGGGGCATCACCATCAAGGCCAGGGCTGTCCGCCTGACCTACCAGGCACAGGATGGCCAGGACTATCAGCTGAACCTGATCGACACTCCGGGCCATGTGGACTTCAATTATGAGGTCTCCCGCTCTCTGGCGGCCTGTGAGGGGGCCGTGCTGGTGGTGGACGCCACCCAGGGTGTGGAGGCCCAGACGCTGGCAAATACCTACCTGGCATTGGATCACGACCTGGAAATCCTGCCTGTGTTCAATAAGATCGACCTGCCTGCGGCGGACTGCCCCAAGGCCAAGCAGGAGGTGGAGGACATCATCGGACTGCCTGCCATGGATGCCCCGGAAATCTCCGCCAAAATGGGCATTAATATCCAGTCCGTACTGGAGGATATCGTACAGAATGTTCCCGCCCCCACCGGGGACCCCAACGCTCCGCTGAAGGCCCTGATTTTTGACAGTCAGTATGACTCCTATGTGGGCGTCATCGTTTACTTCCGAGTCATGGAGGGAACCCTGCGGAGGGGCATGAACGTCCATCTTATGGCCTCCGGGGCCAATTATCAGGTGCTGGAATGCGGCTATCTGAAGCCCCTGGGTATGGAGGCCGCAGAGGAACTGATCGCCGGCGAGGTGGGTTATTTCACCGCCTCTATTAAGAACGTGAAGGACACCCGGGTGGGCGACACCATCACCGGCGCGGAACGACCTG
>CAZVVH010000182.1:0-4334 GCA_964630475.1 uncultured Oscillospiraceae bacterium
AACACATGAGCATTTGTTCATATGTTGATTATAGCAGGCTTTCCTGGTTTGTCAACAGGGAAATTGCATTTTTTCAAAAAATGAGCATTCTTTTTTCAAAATACATTGACAATTTCGAGTGGGTTGATATAATACTACCTAGTGTCAAGACAGCTAAATTGACATAATGGTTGATGTTCCCGCTTGTATGACAAGAGAAAAGAGGTACTTATGTCCAAATTCAAGGAATTTCTAAGCCGGAAAGACATCGTCATTTCCGCCCGCCGGTATGGCGTAGAGGCGCTGGGAGCCATGGCGCAAGGCCTGTTCTGCTCCCTGCTCATCGGCACCATTATCAACACCATTGGTCAGCAGTTCGGCATCCCCTATTTGGAGACCATTGGCGGTTACGCCACTGCCATGTCCGGTCCCGCCATGGCGGTGGCCATCGGCTATGCATTGAACTGCCCGCCCCTGGTGCTGTTCTCCCTGATCGCGGTGGGTTCCGCCGCCAACGGCTTGGGCGGCGCTGGCGGCCCCCTGGCGGTTCTGGTCATCGCAATCTTTGCCGCCGAGTTCGGCAAGGCGGTCTCTAAGGAGACCAAGGTGGACATTCTGGTGACCCCCGCCGTAACCATTTTCGTCGGCGTGGTGCTCTCCACCTTGATCGCGCCCCCCATCGGCACTGCCGCCAGCTACGTGGGCAAGCTGATTATGTGGGCCACCGATCTCCAGCCCTTCTTTATGGGCATCGTGGTCTCTGCCCTGGTGGGCATTGCCCTGACCCTGCCCATTTCCTCCGCCGCAATCTGCGCGGCCCTGGGGCTGACCGGTCTGGCCGGCGGCGCCGCCGTGGCCGGCTGCTGTGCCCAGATGGTGGGCTTTGCCGTTATGAGCTTCCGGGAAAACCGCTGGGGCGGCCTGGTCAGCCAGGGCATTGGCACCTCCATGCTGCAAATGGGCAATATCGTCAAGAATCCCCGCATCTGGATTCCCCCCATCCTGACCTCCGTCATCACCGGCCCTCTGGCAACCTGCCTGTTCAAGCTGAAGATGAACGGCACTCCTGTCTCCTCCGGCATGGGCACCTGCGGCCTGGTGGGCCAGATCGGCGTCTATACCGGCTGGGTAAGCGATGTGACAGCGGGAACCAAGGCCGCCATCACCGCCTTCGACTGGGTGGGTCTGCTCCTGATCTGCTTTATCCTGCCCGGTGTCCTCACCTGGCTGTTCGGCCTCTTCTTCCGCAAGATCGGCTGGATCAAGGAAAACGACCTGAAGCTGAACTGATCCTCTTTTGCAAAAGGGCCTGCACATCACACTGTGCAGGCCCTTTTTCCCGTTCTCAAGATTCAATTCCAAAAAACCGCTTCCCGTTTTCGGTGGTGATCCGCTCCACCTCCTCCACGCTGACCCCCTTCAGCTCTGCCATCTTGGCCGCGATCAGGGGGATATTCCGGCTGTCGTTCCGCTTGCCCCGGTAGGGCACCGGGGTAAGGTAGGGGGAATCCGTCTCCAGCATCAGGCGCTCCAGGGGGATCTCCCGGACTACCTCCAGGGCCTTCCGGGCATTTTTAAAGGTAAGCACCCCGTTGAAGGAGAGCATCCACCCCAGCCGCACCAGCATCCTGGCGTCCTCCAGGCTGCCGCTGTAACTGTGGAACACTCCGTGAACCTGGGGAAACTCCCGGACGATCTGCATAACGTCATGGTGGGCTTCCCGGTCGTGGACGATAACAGGGAGGTTCAGCCGCTGCACCATGGCCAGCTGCTTCCGCAGCATCTCCCGCTGGTGTGCCCGGCCCTCCTGGGTCTCCTCCCAGTAATAGTCCAGGCCGATCTCCCCGATGGCCTTCACCTTGGGGTGGGCGGCCAGGGCCTCAATCTCCGCCAGCTCCCGGTCCCCCAGGCCGCCACAGTTCTCCGGATGGATGCCCACGGCGGCATAGACGAAGTCATATTCCTCCGCCAGCCGAATGGCCTTTCGAGAGCTTTCCACATCGCAGCCAGGGTTGACAATCAGGCCGATGCCGTGGTTCTTCATATCCCCCAGAACTTCATCCCGGTCCTGGTCAAATTTTATATCGTCGTAGTGGGCGTGGGTGTCAAACAGCATTCCATTCCCTCCAATCATTTGAGAAACCAAGGGCGCACAAACCGCACGCCCCTGGAAAAACAGATCAAATTTTACGCCGCAGACAGCGGAATCAGCACAGCTTGGCGCCGGCGGGAAGCTTGTCGTCCACCATAATCAGGTTCAGCTTCTCCTCCCCCTTCTCGGTGTGGACGGCGGAGATCAGCATTCCGTTGGACTCTAAGCCCATCATCTTCCGCGGTGGCAGGTTGACAATGGCAATCAGGGTCTTGCCCACCAGCTCCTCGGGCTTGTAGTAGGCGGCGATGCCGGACAGGATCTGGCGGTCGGCGCCGGTGCCGTCGTCCAGAGTGAAGCGCAGCAGCTTCTTGCTCTTCTTGACAGGCTGGCAGTCCTTCACCTTCACCGCCCGCAGGTCGCTCTTGCAAAAGGTGTCAAAGTCCACCTTTTCCTCCAACTGAGGCTCCAGCTCCAGGGGAGGCAGGGCAGCTTTCCTCTTGGCCTCTTCCAGGGCGTTGATCTCCTCCATCTTCTTTTCCATGTCCAGGCGGGCAAAGAGGATTTCCGCATTGCCCAACTGGGCGCCGGGAACCATGCCGTCAAAGGAGGCCAGGGACTCCACACCGCCGTTGGCCACGTTCAACTGGGCCAGCATCTTGTCAGAGGTGTCAGGCAGATAGGGCTTCAGCATGATGGCGGCAAAGCGAATGGCCTCCAGCAGGTTGTAGAGCACGGTGCCCAGACGGGCCTTCTTACTCTCATCCTTGGCCAAGACCCAGGGGGAAGTCTCGTCAATATACTTGTTGGCCCGGCGGAGAAGGGCGAAAATCTCGTCAATGGCATCGGCCACCTTCAAATCAGCCATCTTCTTCTCCACCCTTTCAGGCAGAGCCAGGGCGATGGCCTTCAGCTCCCGATCCTCTTCCTCTTCCCCGGCGGGGGCCTGCACGACACCGCCGAAATACTTCTGATTCATGGCAATAGTGCGGTTCACCAGGTTGCCCAAAATATTGGCCAGCTCGGCATTGATGCGCTCGATAATCAGCTCATAGGTTATCACACCGTCGTTGGCAAAGGGAATCTCATGGAGCACAAAATAGCGGACCGCATCCACGCCGAACAGCTCCACCAGATCGTCGGCATAAATCACATTTCCCACGGACTTGGACATCTTTCCGCTGCCCACCAGCAGCCAGGGGTGTCCAAACACCTGCTTGGGCAGCGGTTCCTCCAATGCCATCAGGAAGATGGGCCAATAGATGGTGTGGAAGCGGATAATATCCTTGCCGATCAGGTGCAGGTCGGCGGGCCAGAACTTCTGATATTGCTCCTCGTGGTTCCCATCGGGATCGTAGCCGCAGAAGGTGATATAGTTGCTCAGCGCGTCCAGCCACACATAGACCACATGGCCCGGGTCAAACTCCACCGGAATACCCCAGGTAAAGCTGGTACGGGAGACACACAGATCCTGCAGGCCGGGCTTGAGGAAGTTATTGACCATCTCGTTTTTGCGGGATTCGGGCTGAATGAACTCCGGGTGCTCCTCAATGTGCTTCATCAGGCGGTCAGCATACTTGCTCATACGGAAGAAATAGGCTTCCTCCTCTGCGTCCTTGACCTCCCGGCCGCAGTCGGGGCACTTGCCGTCCACCAGCTGGCTCTCCGTCCAGAAGGACTCGCAGGGGGTACAATATTTGCCCACATACTTGCCCTTGTAGATGTCCCCCTTGTCGTGGAGCTTCTTGAAGATCTTCTGAACCTTTCTGACGTGCATGGGGTCGGTGGTGCGGACAAACCGATCATAGGTGGTGTTCATCAGGTCCCAAATACGATGGATCTCGCCGGAGACGTTGTCCACATACTCCTGGGGAGTGATTCCGGCAGCCTCGGCCTTTTCCTGAATCTTCTGTCCGTGCTCATCGGTGCCGGTCTGGAAATATACGTCATAGCCGGTCATTCGCTTATAGCGGGCAATGGCATCTGCCAGCACGATTTCATAGGTGTTGCCGATATGGGGCTTGGCAGAGGTATAGGCGATGGCGGTTGTAATATAATAGGGCTTCTTTTCCATAGTGATCCTCCTGTTTCTTGCGTCCCGAATGGAAGGGCGCTGGAACTTCTCTGTATCCAATGGTGATACAGTTCCTTTATTATAGTACACAGTCCGCGGATTTTCAAGGCAGGGAACCTTTTCCACCGGAAATTTCCCTAATACTGATTCTTGATTAAAAGATTTCATCACGAATCCCGCGTGCTGCGC
>CAZVVH010000183.1:0-4323 GCA_964630475.1 uncultured Oscillospiraceae bacterium
TCCGCAAGGACAACGCAGAGGGCACCATCTACAATATTGTGGGCTTCCAGACCCACCTGACCTTTCCCGAGCAGAAGCGGGTGTTCGGCATGATCCCCGGCTTGGAAAACGCGGAGTTCCTCCGCTACGGGGTCATGCATCGAAATACTTATCTGAAATCTCCCGGCCTGCTGAACCGGTATTATCAGTCCATTGCCGAGCCGCGCCTGTCCTTTGCCGGACAGATGACCGGCGTGGAGGGCTATGTGGAGTCCACCGCCTCCGGCTTTGTGGCCGCGGTGGAACTGGCGAAGCGCCTCCGGGGAAGAGAACCCGTAAACTTCCCCCAGGAGACCGCGCTGGGGGCCTTGGCCTGTTACATCAGCAATCCCACCGTGGTCAGCTTCCAGCCGATGAATGTGAATTTCGGCATTATCCCAGCCCTGGGTTATCGGGTAAAGGGCAAGAGAAATAAAAACGCAGCGCTGTCTCAGCGGGCCTTGGAGGCCCTGGAGAGGCTGGATCTGCAATAAGGAGGGATCGTATGATAAAAATCGTCATCGACGCAATGGGCGGCGACAATGCTCCCAAGGCCCCCGTGCAGGGTGCCCTTGCGGCACAGAAGGATTTCGGTGACTGCCAGCTGATCCTGGTGGGCCGGGAGGAGTCAGTTCGCGCTGCGCTGGCAGCAGAGGGCGTTTCGGAGCTTCCGGAACGGATCTCTATTGTCAACGCCTCGGAGGTCATCTCTATGGAGGATGACCCAGCCAACGCCTTCCGCAAGAAGAAGGACTCCTCCATGACCGTGGGTCTGAACCTGCTGAAAAGCGGCGAAGGGGACGCATTCGTCTGCGCCGGCTCCACCGGCGCCCTTCTCTCCGCCGCCACGCTGATCGTACGCCGCTCCAAGGGAATCCGCCGGGCGGCGGTGGCCCCTGTGGTGCCCACCGGCGGGGACGGCGCTGTGCTCATTGACGCGGGCACCAACGCGGAGTGCACCGCCGAATATCTGGTGCAGTTTGCCCTGATGGGCGCGGCCTATGCCCGCTGTGTCATGGACAAGGAGAATCCCAGGGTTGGCCTGCTGAATATCGGCGCGGAGCCTGGAAAGGGAGACCCCCTCCACAAGGAGGCCTATGAAAAGCTGTCTGCGTTAAAGGAGCAGGGGGTTCTGAACTTCACCGGCAACGTGGAGAGCCGGGAGGCCATCTTCGGTGATGTGGACGTCATTGTGTCGGACGGTTTCTCCGGCAATGTCTTTCTGAAGGCCATGGAGGGCACCGCCATGTTTATGAACCGCATGCTCAAGGATGTGTTCCGGAAAGGCCCTGGCACCAAACTGGGCTACCTGTTGGTGAAGGACGGCCTGAAGGAATTCAAGAAGAAGCTGGACTACCGGGAGGTGGGCGGCTCCTGCATCCTGGGCATCAACAAGCCGGTGGTCAAGGCCCACGGCTCCTCCGACGCCCGGGCCATCTACTGTGCCATTCGTCAGGCCCACAGCGCCGTGGCCGGGAACGTCTGCCAGGCCATTGCGGACGATGTGAACCACATGCAAGGCTGAAAAAAGTGAGTGACATGATATGAAAACCTTAGAAGAAAAACTGGGCTACACCTTTCGTGACCCCAAACTGCTGGAGAATGCGCTGACCCATTCCTCCTACGCCAACGAGAACCGGGCCAAGGGCAGCGAGAGCAATGAGCGCCTGGAGTTCCTGGGGGACTCCGTATTGGGCATGGTGGTGGCGGAATACCTGTTCCGCACCCGTACCAACTGGCCTGAGGGGGAGCTGACCCGGTTTCGGGCCAGCCTGGTCTGCGAGGAAAACCTGGTAAATGTGGCACATGAACTGGATCTGGGCAGCTATCTGCTGCTGGGCAAGGGGGAGGAGGCCGGCGGCGGCCGCACCCGGAACTCTATCATTGCGGACGCGGTGGAGGCCCTGCTGGCGGCGGTCTATTTGGACGGGGGAATCTCCCAGGCCAGACGGCTGATCCAGATCTACATTCTGAACCGCATCGGTACCCGGGACGCCGCCAATCAGGACTATAAGACCGCCCTCCAGGAGCTGGTCCAGCGGAAGAACGGCGAGGTGCTGAGCTATCACCTGACCGGCTCCAGCGGCCCCGACCACGCCAAGACCTTTTTTGTGGAGGTGCAGCTGAACGGCGCCCCCATCGGCCAGGGCCAGGGCCACAGCAAGAAGGAGGCCGAACAGATGTCCGCCAAAGCGGCAATTCGCTTCCTGACCGAAAAAAAGTGAAAAATGTGCTTTTCGGCGGCCCCGTCAGATTGGTGACGGGGCCGCCGTTTCGTGCTAATTCTTATGAAAAAGGTTGAAAACCTTTCAGCTCCTGTTCTGTTCTATCAGGGGAGATCTGCCCGGCAAAAGCAGCATGGTGATCAGGGCGGTCAAAATGGCCGCGTAGGTTTCCGTAAACCAGGGGAAGAAGGGGTAATTGCCGGTAAGCACCTTAACCAGCGTCCACAGAATAGCCACCAGGGTGGTAACCAGCATACTGATGGAGGCGGATCGGCCATTGCAGCGGCGGCCAAAAATGCCCATCAGGAGAACCACGAAGAGGGCGCCCCGGAGGGAGTACGCGGCGTACACAATGTCCAGAACCATGGTTCGGCGCTCCAGAAACAGGGCGCCCAACCAGCAAATCAGCCCGGAAAGGGCGATCATCACCCGGCTGACGCGGAGCAGCTTGCGGGGCGTGGCATCTGGATGCCGGAGAGCGTACAGATCATTGGTCAGCATGGTTCCGGCGGAGAGAAGGATCGGAGAGGCGGTGGAGAGAATGGCGGCAAGGATGGAGGCGAGGATCAGTCCCCCGGCCAGGGTGGGCAGATGGAGAACGAGAGTGGGAAGGGCCAGCTTGGCATCGGTCAGGGGAAGGCCTTCACTGGTCAGCAGCAGGCCCTGGGCCGACAGCAGCCGGGCACAGACGCCTAAAAGGGCGGTGAAAATGCCGAAGGGGGCTACCACCAGGGCGGTATACAGGCAGGCTCGTTTTGCGGTGCCCTCATCCTTGGCGGCCAGGACGGGCTGAATACCTGCCTGCGCGGTGCAGGCGCCCAGAAGGGAAGCCAGCACCCAGGAGGAGATCTTACTTCCGCCAATGGCAGTGGGGTTTAACAGCTCCGGGTCCACTTGGCGGGCGGAGGAGAGAAAGAGACTGGGACCGCCAAGCTGCCTGACGCAGAGAATCAGGGCCAGAATCATGCCGCCGTACATGACCAGCAGATGCAGCCGGTTGGCGGCGGCAATGGAGCGCATTCCGCCGCATAGGGTGAATAGAAGGAACGCGGCAGCAAGGAGGGTGACGGAAATCTCATAGTCAATGCCCAAAAGGGCTTGGCCCAGCTTGCCTGCGGCGATCATCTGGCTCAGCTCCACCACCAGCATAACAAATACCAGTACGGCGCAGGAGACCTGCCTAGCCTGCTTGCCAAAGTAGCGGGAGATAATTCCCGGAATGGTGCCGGTGTTCAGACTGCGGTAGAGCTTGGCAAAGAAAAGGGCCAGGAAGAGCACTCCCAGCCCATTGGCGATCGTATACCAGGCCCCGGAGATGCCATAGGTAAAGCCGTACTCCGACACGCCGGAGGTGGCGGTTCCGCCCAGCCACTCCCCGGCGGAGGCGAAGAGAATGGCAGCTGCGCTGAGCTGGCTGCCGTGGAATTCCTGGGAAGAGCGGGTTTTGCCTGCGGAAAACAGAGAAATCAAACAGGTGAGCAGGAGGTAAAACAGGACGATCAGAATGGAGATGGACAAGGGGAGGACTTCTTTCTTTTACTTGATAAAACCTTGGTATGGTTCCAAGGTTTATAAACACTATTATAGAGCGCAATATGAGCATTGTCAAGGTGAGGACTCTTGTGCATTTCAGAGAAAATATGCCAATATTTAGTTGCAATCCGCTCCTTGAATTGATATAATAAGATGTTATCATGGAGTTTATATGTGCTCATACAAAAAAGATTGAGGTGCGTTTATTGTATTTAAAGTCGCTGGAAATCCAGGGGTTTAAGTCCTTTCCGGATAAGACCGTCCTCACCTTTGGCGAGGATATCACCGCCATCGTTGGCCCCAACGGAAGCGGAAAATCAAATATTTCCGATGCCATCCGTTGGGTCATGGGCGAGCAGTCCTCCAAGGCCCTCCGGGGCGGCAAGATGGAGGACGTGATCTTCGGCGGCACCCAGATGAGAAAACAGACCGGATATGCTGAGGTCAGCCTGGTGCTGGATAACTCTGAGGGAACCTTTGCCCTGGATGAAACGGAAATTATGATTACCCGCCGGTATTACCGTTCCGGCGAGAGCGAATACTATAT
>CAZVVH010000184.1:0-4222 GCA_964630475.1 uncultured Oscillospiraceae bacterium
ATTTCCGTACCACCGACGTGACCGGCGTTATCTCCCTGCCCGAAGGCACTGAGATGTGCATGCCTGGCGACAACGTGGATATGTCCGTCGAGCTGATCACCCCCATCGCTATCGAGAAGGGCCTGCGTTTCGCTATCCGTGAGGGTGGCCGCACCGTGGGTTCCGGCGTCGTCATCGATGTCGAGGAGAAGTAATTTGATCCGTTCGGATTAACTGCTCTGAAAAGAATTCTCCCCATCCGCTTCGGCAGATGGGGAGTTTTTTGCTTTCTTGCAGATGTCACTTTATTTTGATATACTGTATCAAAATAGAATTTTGGAGGATATTATGCGTCATACCAGACATTTACTTTTAAAGCAGGTATACAATACCCGTGACCTGGGCGGCTTCTCTACCCTTGATGGGGGCCGTACCAAATTCGGCCTTTTTCTGCGCTCCGACGCCCCCTGTGATATTCCGGAAGAGGATATTCAAATCCTCCTAGACTATGGCGTCACTGCGACCATGGATCTGCGCAGTGACGGAGAGCGCAAAGCGCGCCCCTCCTCCATGAGGGAGCGCGCCGCCTATTACGAAGCATCGCTATTTGCCGAGGCTGCCATTTATAACCAGGCTCCTCCCCCGATCTCTGGCAGTTGGCTGGAAAAGTACATCGACATGGCGGAATCCTCTCCTAAGTGGGCCATACGCACGCTGACGATTGCCGCTCAGCAGGAGGGCTGCCTGCTCTACCACTGCACCACAGGAAAGGACCGCACCGGCCTTCTGACCTGCTATCTGCTCTCCATTGCCGGGGTTCCCAAGGAGGACATCGCCGCCGATTATTGCGTCAGTGAACTGTTCCTGGAGCCGGTCTATGCCCGGATGCGAGCTGGAATGCTAGAACTGGGCACTCCGCCGGGGAATCATCATCCCTCATCTGCTGACGACGACAGCTTCTTCCATACTCCCGCCTCCGCTATGCTGGGGCTGATCGGATATATGGAGGAGACCTACGGCGGCGTGGCGGCCTTTTTGCGCAGGATCGGCCTGTCCCAGGCCGTCATCCAGCAGCTTCGGGACAAATTTGTGGAATACTAACCCAGGCTGCCGTTCCAGATGATATCCTCCTTGGGCACCTTGTCCCAGGAGAATTCCGAGATCAGCTCCCTTGGGGAAATCGGCTCTGCCTTTGGAATCTGTCCGGCCAGCCAGGCCAAAAGACCGATCAGCTCCTCCGGTTTCAGTTCCGCTCGCAGTGCGCCGAAGTCCAGGTCCCGTTCCCGCTTGGACAATCTTCTGCCGTCCGGGGCCAGCAGCAAAGGCAAGTGGTAATACTCCGGGCTTGGCAGGCCCAGCTGTGTTTGCAGCCAAAGCTGCCGTGGGGTGGAATCCAACAAATCGCCGCCCCGCACCACCTGGTTGACCCCCATCCGGGCGTCATCCACCACCACCGCCAGCTGATACGCATAGACGCCGTCGGAACGGCGCAGGATAAAGTCACCGCAATCCTGCTGTAGGTTCTCCCGATATTCCCCCAGATGTCCATCCTGGAAGGTGACAGTCTCATCCGGCACCCGGATGCGGATAGCCGGGCGTTTGCGCTTGGCCCGCTCCAACCGCTGTTCCGCCGTCAGATTTCGACACTTTCCCGAGTAAAGAAGCACTCCATCCGACCGATGGGGCGCGGAGGCGGCATGAAGCTCCCCCCGGGAGCAAAAGCAGGGATAGAGAAGCCCCTTCTCCTCTAATCGGTGAAAGGCCTCTTCATAGAGCGCCCTGCAATTGGACTGGCGGTAGTCCGGCC
The DNA here is from genome assembly GCA_964630475.1 of uncultured Oscillospiraceae bacterium. Taxonomy (GTDB): domain Bacteria; phylum Bacillota; class Clostridia; order Oscillospirales; family Oscillospiraceae; genus JAJQBJ01. Next base: position 1,787 of record CAZVVH010000184.1, read on the forward strand.
GGTCCTCCATACCGCCCCGATCCCAGTCCAGCCCCATCCAGCGGAGGTCTTTCTCCACCTGGCGGCAATATTCCTCTTTACAGCGGTCCGGATCTAAATCCTCCAGGCGGAGCACCATCCCTCCCCCTGCGGCCCGGGCCGACAGCCAGGCCAGCAGGCAGGAAAAAGCGTTGCCCAGGTGCATCCTTCCGCTGGGGCTTGGGGCGAACCGGCCCATAACTTGTTGATCTCTCATGGCAATCCCTCACAGAAACAGGTGATATCAAATTTGAAAAAGAACCTACTCCTTATCTCCATCCTGCTGACCGCAGGGCTGTTGGCTGGGTGCGTTGCGCTTGGCGGGTTGGCCCAACCGAACCTGTCCGCATCCCAACGGGCTCAGTTTGAGGCGGAGCTGGGCCTCTGCTTGGGAGAGCTTTCCGGCAATCTAAGCCAAGACCAATACACCCGCCTGGCCAAGAAATTTCTTCCGGTTTGGAAGCTGCGGGAGGCCCGGGAAGCCCGAGGCAACCCCTCCATGGGCTTTCTGGAGCGATTGACCTTCCGCTCTTTTAGCCTTGCCTTGGATGAATACACCGACGCAATCTTTGGCGCTTCCCTTTACTACTATGAGGATGTCCCTGAATATGACCTGGTGGACTTTGCCGTGACCCCCGACGGTTCCCTGGGGGATGCCACCTATTATGACGACTGGGACAGCTATTCCTACACGGAAGAGGAAGTGAAGGAGCTTTGGGCCTTGGCCTCCTCCTTCCTCCCCGACGACGCTTTGACCGTCTTTGACACCTACACCATCTTCACCGATGGCGAAGCCAATGTGGCAGCCTATGTCTACTGGGATTTCACCAGCGACGGCATGACCTGGGGTTTGGCCCTGGATCCAGAGGACTCCTTCGATGCGGAGTACTTCCAGGAAACCCTTCTCCACGAATATTGCCACTATTTGACCCTGAATGAGGAGCAGGTTCTTTATGACTTTCCGAATTCGTCGGGCACCTACTCAGAGGCGGGAATGGTATCTCGGGAGGACTCCTACCTGAACCAGTTCTACCAGATCTGGTGGTCTCCCCTCCTGAAGGACGAGCGCATCGCCAATGAGGACTCCACCGCGTTCTTTATCCGCCACGCCAGGGAATTCTACGATGATTACGCCACCACCGACCCCTGTGAGGACATTGCGGAGTGCTTCGCCTGCTACGTCCTCATGTCGGACAGCTGGTATGACAGCGCCGGCCTGGAGGTCTGGGAACAGAAGATCGCCTGGCTCGATCAATTTGAAGAATTTCGGTCCTTCCGTCAAGCGGTTTTAAACAAGCTGAGCGCGGAAGTGATCTAACAGAGGTCTGTGTTAGGAACAGGCAAATGCCCGCTACGTGTGAACTGCTCCCCATCAAGCGGACAGCGAAGAATAATAAACTATTTTCTACTTCCGGCACCCGGGTCAGGGCACCGGAAGTCTTTTTTAGGATGCACGGCACTGCGGTGCCGTGGGAACCTCAAAATAGCTCTGGTGCTTTTCCAACGGTGTCAGGGTCCTCAGATTGCGTTGTACTCGTCTTTCGTTGTAGTAGGTGATGTAGTTTTCAATCATTTGCCAACTCTGGATATACTCTGCTTCATATTTGCGGCTTTCAGTTTGTTGCAGAACACACGGTTCGTATACTGGAAGCCTCTATCACTGTGGAACAACGGATGCGCATCCGGATTCAAGGCTATCGCAGCATCCAGAGTATCGAATACCAATGGATTATCATTGCGGTCACGGATAATGTAGGCCACGATTCTCCTATCGTACAGATCGAGGATAGCACACAGATCTATCTTGTGAACCTCTAACCCTATGTAGTATTTGAACTCTGTCACATCTGTTTCCCACTTCTCATTGGGACGGTCAGCGTGAAACTCGCGGTTCAGATGGTTCTCAGCAATGTGCCGGGGATTTGCGGACTGCCTGGTGCAGCCTGCAGGCTTCCTCCGCAGGATAACCGGATTCTTCTTTGCTTTCCTTGATTGCCAGGTAGATGTGCTCTTGCCACACCTGGCTCAGCCCCGCCTCCTCTCTATCCCGTCCAATTTTTTTAGCAGGTTGTTCTCCATTTCCAGCATTTTCAGTTTGTGCCTGAGCTGTTCAATTTCAAGCTGTGCCTGCTCCAATTCTGTACGGGGTTCCTGATCCTTCTTTTACTGTCCCCGCCGATCTTCCAGAGCGGTATCTCCACCTTCTATGCACTTGAGTGTCCAACTGCGGGCCTGCTGATAGCTTACATTGTACTTGGTTGCAATTTCTCCATAGCTCTTCCCGGATGCAATGCAGTCCTTGGCTACCGCAATCCGCTCTGTCTGCGTGGTTTCTCTGCCTTTGGTCATACGGCTTTCTCCTGTCTGTTTCTTGAAGTCTTTATGACCATTATACACCTTTATCCAATTTCTGAGCAT
>CAZVVH010000185.1:0-4213 GCA_964630475.1 uncultured Oscillospiraceae bacterium
ATCAGAGTTTACCATTTATTATATTATACCACAAGAAATCGAAGATGCAACAAAACCATGGTAAATCCCTAAAAATCTGCGTAATAAGTGCCATTCCTCACCCAAGCGGGAAGATGATTTTTGAAATCATTCTCTATGTTCAAGAAGAAGTCTCAATGGAGAAGGAGTCGCTGATACTGAAACTCACTGACGCATTCGGGATTTTACTTGTTACTTTTTCACTCTTCACTCTTCACTAAAAACGCATTCGGGAATTGAGCGGCGTGAATCCGAGTTTTGCTTTGCAAAACCCACCTCCCCTTGCACAGGGGAGGCTTTGGGCGGCGCCAAATTAGAAAAACCGGCCTCGAAAATCTCTCTTCTCCTCCTCCAAACGTGCGCGCAAAGCGCGTGCGATGCAGGAGGATGTGCCGCGCGGCCGAATGGCATCTTCCGCTATTCGCGCAAATGCAGCGAGTGGCCACCTTTAGGTGGCACGAGTCGCCTGAATTCGAGAAAATGCTTGCATTTTCGAGAGAGCTTGTCAAGCTTTGCAGCGCACCCATTGTAAGGGGGCATAGGGGCATTTCGTGACACGGGCACAATATTGCAGTACAGGTACTTAATGATACTATGATTATATGAAAACAATATGCAAACAGGGGACTCTTGCGTCAGAATATGCCGTGACGCAAGAGTCCCCCTGTTTTTCTCGCCTTAGCCGACTGCTGTAATCCTGTTTCCTTTTGTGGCGACTGCCGCATTCACATTCTATCCCGGCTTCAGCTGACCGTTTTTCATATGGTCTTCCTTCATGCGCATAAAGGTTGCGTCGTGATCTGCTTCGGCGTCTGAAGCCCAACCGCTTCCAGCAGGGCTGGCAGTTCCCATTGGATCTTTTCACCCAGTTTTTTCTGGTTCTTGCTGATGGCCTTCTTCCATACAAACTGATAACGGTTTGCGTTTTCCTCTATTTTCGTACCGCCAATAAAGACGGCGGATTCCTCAAAGGATATTTCCCCATGCTGTGCCAGAAGCTGAACCATCTGGTACAACAGATCTTCTACCGCATCCGGCAGATGCTGGCTGCGAAACCGGGCAATGGTGTTGTGATCCGGCGCGGCGTGCCCCTCCAGCAAATACATGAAATTTACATTCTCTTGACAGGCACGCTCGATTTCCCGTGAACTGCTTGGTGGTGGACATAGCATATAGCATACTTGCCGCCATCCATAATAAGTCACAGCCGATGAGATACTCCTGACCAGGCTCCAGCAGAGTGGTCGATGCCCCGCGGCACCTCAGGGTTGCAGCTGAGGCGCCACCAGCGCTTCGTACCTGGTCCGAGCCTCCTCCGCGCTGTCCGCCTGGACAGCGGCAAAGCAGGCCTCCCTGGTATCCCCTTCCTCATATTGCGCCAGCATAGTCAGGGTCCCATCCGGCTCCAGGGTCACATAGAAGAAATAGCCGTCAAAGGAGGCCCGCAGCGCCCCGCTTTCGTCCCGGGTAAACCAGCTGTCGATGTACATGATGTGCCCGCTGCCACCTTCTTCCAGATAGAACAGCTGGTCATGGACCCCTTCGCTGTCTCCCTTGGTGTCCAGCCCATCCACGGTGATAACGCCGTGGAATTCATTCTGAATGCGGTTGGCGGTGCCCTGCACGTTCACCGTCACGGCGCCATTCGGCTCCCCCTGGGCAGGCAGTTCAAAGCGGTAACACTCCGCCGACAGGTCAAAGCTCCAGAACGGGCCAAGGATATGCAGCCCCGGCGAATGGAACCAGCGGTCAACAGCCACCCCCGCCGCCAGGAGGATACACACCGCAGCAATTCCGCCCAACCAAACTCTTTTCCGCCGGTTTTTCATGTTTCCCTGTCCCCTTTCTATTCATAAGGCCCTCAATTTTCAAAAAACACGTGCCGTGGATTCTTTCCTTCCCAGCCTGCAAACGTGCGCTCGCCATATGTGCAAGCGTAGCTTAAATTCGAGAAAATGCTTACATTTTTGAGGGAGCTTGTCGAGTGTTTCGACAAGCTCAATCCTGCGGGGCAAGCCCGCAGGATCGCCTGCTTTGTTCTTATTTGAATTTGACCGCCGTTCCATAGGCAATGCACTCGGCGGCCCCCTGCATGACGGAGGAGGATGCGTAGCGAATATTGATTACTGCATCCGCCCCCAGGTCCTCCGCCTCATCCACCATCCGCTTGGTGGCAATCTGGCGGGCCTCCTTAATCATCTGGGTGTAGCTTATGATCTCGCCGCCCACCAGAGTTTTCATCCCCGCCATAAAATCCTTGCCGAAGTTCTTGCTCTGGACTACGGAGCCGCGAACCAGGCCCAGCACTTCCAGTTCCTTTCCCGGAATATAATCAATATTTACTAGCAGCATCAATTTCCCCTCCTCGGATCTCCTTCATGCGCTGTGCCAGCGCCACGATTACGCCAATTACCACCGCCAGGCAGGGAATATCCAGCACGGCCAGCAGCCACAAGGGCATGGGGTCACTTTCCAACAGCGCACACCAACCAAACAGCGCCATCAATCCGCCCATCAGCAGGATCATAATCGCCGCCCCCACTGCCGCACCCACATAGCGGGTTTTCACATCCTTATTTTGTCTGTTCATAAAGCTCGTTCCCTCCTGTTCCATCCGGGCCATCTGCTCCAGCCAAGGCTCCGGCTCCAGGGTGTCCAACCGCCCGGTCAGCGCGGACATGGACTGGCACAGCGCCTGGGAGTTGAGCAAGCTCTTCTGCTCCCGTTCCAGCACCACCCGGTGCCGGTCCATGGCGTCTCCCACAGTCAGTTCGCCGCTTTGGAGCCTGCGGATCTCCCCAAGGGGAATCCCCAGCTTGCGCAGCAGCTTGATCCGCCGCAGAACCTTTACCTCTTCCTCACCGTAGTCCCGATAGCCGTTTTCCCGATTTCGCCGGGGACTGAGAAGGCCCTCCTGTTCATAGAAGCGGATATTCTTTTTCGTAATCCCCACCAGGGCTTCCACCTCGTTGATCTTCACGGATCTCCCTCCCCTTCTACTTTTACTATACACCTTCCAGCAGGTGGAAGGTCAAGGAATTTTCTTCGGTTTTTGAAAAAAGCTCCCCAACGTCGTGGCGTTGGGGAGCTTTTTGCGCGCTTCCAGCGAATCAGCTCTGGTAGACCGCCTCAAACTCATCGGCGTTCATGGTTTCGTACTCCAGCAGGAACTGTGCCACAGTCTCCAACTTATCCCGGTCCCGGCGCAGAATGTCCCTGCACTTGGCATAAGCCTCATCCATAATGCGCTTGACCTCCCGGTCGATCTCCGCGGCGATCTCCTCAGAGTAGCCCCGATTCTGGCCCATGCTGCGGCCGATAAAGACCTCGTCATGGCCGCTGTCAAAGACAACAGGCCCCAGCTTATCGCTCATGCCGTAGCGGGTCACCATGGCATGGGCCACCCGGGTGGCCTGCTGGAAATCCCCGGAGGCGCCGGTGGAGACATCCTCCATCACCAGCTCCTCCGCCACGCGGCCTCCCAGACAGCCCACGATATACTCGAAAAGCTGGCTCTTGGACTGAAAGGAGTGATCGTCCGTGGGCAGCGCCACGGTCATGCCCCCTGCATTTCCCCGAGGCACAATGGAGATCTGATGTACCGGGTCGTGATGCTCCAGCGCATGCATGGTGACGGCATGGCCGGCCTCATGGTAGGCAGTCAGTTTCCGGGCGTGCTCAGTCACCACATGGCTACGCTTTTCCGGACCGGCGATGACCTTCATCATCGCCTCATGCAGGTCGTCGCCCCGGATAAAGGGCTGATCCTTTCGGGCGGCCAGCAGCGCCGCCTCGTTCATCAGGTTTTCCAGGTCCGCACCAGAGAAGCCGCCGGTGGCCCGGGCGGTATGGGACAGGCTGACATCGTCCGCCAGAGGCTTGTTGCGGGCATGAACCTTCAGAATCTCCTCCCTGCCCTTGATATCCGGCAGCCCCACATAGACCTGACGGTCAAAGCGGCCGGGGCGCAGCAGGGCGGGATCCAAAATGTCCTTCCGGTTGGTGGCCGCCATGACAATGACGCCGCTGTTGCCGGAGAAGCCGTCCATCTCCACCAGCAGCTGGTTCAGGGTCTGCTCCCGCTCATCATGGCCGCCGCCCAGGCCGGTGCCTCTCTGGCGGCCCACGGCGTCGATCTCGTCAATAAAGACGATGGAGGGAGCACTCTTCTTGGCCTGCTCAAACAGGTCCCGGA
>CAZVVH010000186.1:0-4211 GCA_964630475.1 uncultured Oscillospiraceae bacterium
GAACATCACATCCATTTGAGATATAAGGGATTCGCGTGCGGATTATCAAGGCGCAAGAGTTGAAAAGCGCCGGAAAATGTGCTAAAATAACAAAACTTGACTGATGCGGAGGGGGCGTAAGCGTTGACTGAAAAGAGACCGGAAGAGGAAAAGGTATTTTTTGGAGCGGAATCGTATTATCAGTGGCTGAAGGCAGGCGTTCTGGCCGGCGACATGGCCGCGATGGAAAAGATGATACAGGACGTCAATGCCTATGCGCTGCCCCAGATCCGCAAGTGCTTTCACAGGCGGGAGGATGTGGAAGATATCCTCCAGGAACTGGATCTGACCCTTTGGAAGCAGATCGCGAAATACGTCCGGGAATCTGACCAGTATCATCCATTCCAGCGGCAGAGATGGCTGAAAGCGCTGATTAACGGAGTCATCACCAACTACCAGCGGACGGTCATGGCCCATCAAGCGGATTCTCTGGAGGAGGAGCAGGAGAACCGGGGCGTGGAACCAGATGACGGGGGCAAAATGGAGACAGAGGTTTACAACAAACTGTGCAACGAGACCCTGATCCGGATTATCCTTGATATTTGCTCCATGCGGATCAGCGCCGACAAGATGCTGACCTTTTTCTACCACAATATCGTATTTTTTATGGAAAGCGGCAGCAGCCAGAACGGAAAACCCCAGGAAACCATGAGACGGCTGCAGGGGAAAACCCTGGGACAGCTGCGGGATGAACTTCCTCAGGCCATCTGGAGGGCCACCGGATGTGAGGTGGATGGGAAACTGTTCCGGGAGCTGGATGAAAAGCTGGAGGGGTGCCGGGAGGACGTGTATGGGCTGTTTGCCAGCGAGATTTCCATTACCACCAGCAACTCCAAAAAGCGGCTGATGGAGCTGAAAGCCCGAAGTGAAGCGGAGCAAAAGAACCGGAATCCGGAATAACAGGAAATTTGAAAACGTCCGGGGACACACCCACAAAATCCCATGCCGGTTGGCATGGGATTTTCGCTTGCAGGCTTACAGCGTGGCGGCCATGACGGCTTTAATGGTGTGCATGCGGTTTTCCGCCTCGTCAAAGACGATGGACCGGGGGCCTTCAAAGACCTCATCGGAGACCTCTATACAGTCCCGGCCGAAGCGCTGGCCCATTTCCTTGCCGATGGTGGTGTTCAGGTCGTGGAAGGCGGGCAGACAGTGCATAAAAACAGCCTGGGGGCCGGCGTTGTTCATCAGCTCCTGGGTCACCTGGTAGGGAGACAGGTCTCGGATGCGCTGTTCCCAGATCTCCATGGGTTCGCCCATGGAGACCCAGACATCGGTGTAGAGCACATCGGCGCCCCGGGTGGCCTCCATGGGATCCTGGCACAGGCGGATGGAAGCGCCGGTTCCGGCGGCAATGGCCTGGCAGGTTTTCACCAGTTGGGGATCGGGGAAATAGGCCTCAGGGGCGCAGAGGGTGAAGCTCAGGCCCATTTTGGCGCTGCCCACCATTAGGGAGTTGCCCATGTTATAGCGGCCATCCCCCAGATAGACCAGGTTGATCCCCTTCAAATGGCCGAAGTGCTCCTGAATGGTGAGAAAGTCGGCCAGAATCTGGGTGGGGTGGAATTCGTTGGTCAGTCCGTTCCACACAGGGACGCCGGCATACTGGGCCAGACATTCCACGATCTCCTGACCGTAACCCCGGTATTCGATGCCGTCAAACATACGGCCCAGGACACGGGCGGTGTCCGCGATGGATTCCTTTTTGCCGATCTGAGAGCCGGAGGGATCCAGGTAGGTTACCTGCATCCCCAGATCATGGGCGGCAACCTCAAAGGCGCAGCGGGTGCGGGTGCTGGTCTTCTCAAAAACCAGCGCGATGTTCCTGCCCCGCAGGGTGTCGTGGGGAACACCGGCCTTTTTTTGGGCCTTCAGGTCTGCGGCCAGGGCCAGCAGGCCGGAAATCTCTTCGGGAGTGAAATCAAGCAGCTTCAAAAAGCTTTTTCCCTTTAAATTCATGTACAGTCAACCTCCAAGCGGCGAAAAATCATTGGTAAGGTTGATTATAAAGCAGGTTTATAAAAATAGCAAGGCCGGATCGCATGAAATTGCCGGAAGCGCTGCAAGGGACACCTCTGCTGGAGCGGGCCTTGATTTTGCTTGACAATTTCTTAGAGGCACAGTATCATATATTTGTATGATAATACAGTGGGATGATATGGCCTGCGGGCCGTTCCACGGGAAAATAGAGGATCGGATATGAAGAAAATTGTTATCACTGGCATGGGGGCGGTGACCCCCATCGGAATCGGTGTAAAGGCATACTGGAAGAATCTGATTGCCGGCAAGTGTGGCATCCGGAGAATCACCCGCTTTTCCACCGAAGGGTTTCCGGTGAAGGTGGCCGCGGAGGTGGCGGACTTTGACCCCGCCGCCCATATGCCCAAGCGCCTGGCCAGAGACGCGGCCCTGTTCTCCCAGTTCGCCTATGCGGCGGCTGAGGAGGCATTGGAGCAGAGCGGTCTGGACTGCGAGGCGGAGACCAGCCGCATCGGCATCGCCATGGGCACCGCCATGAGCGGCATTGTCAGCACTGCTGAGACCCAGGAGCAGATGACGGCCACCGGCAAGACCAAGGTTAGCCCCAGGTTTGTTCCCAAGATCCTGGGCAACATCGCCGCCGCTCAGATCGCCATCGAGAAGCACCTGAACGGCCCTTGCTTCACCGTCAGCACGGCTTGCTCCTCCGGTGCGGATGCCATCAAGCTGGGCAATATGATTTTGCAGTCCAGCGAGGCTGACGCGGTGATCGCCGTGGGCGCGGAGAGCAGCATCTGCCCGCTGGTGACCTCCAGCCTATCTATGGCCCGGGCCTTGTCCCGGGCGGAGGATCCGGAGGCAGCCAGTCGGCCTTTCGACGTCAACCGGGACGGCTTTGTCATGGGGGAGGGCGGCGGCGCCCTGGTTCTGGAGACGGAGGAACACGCCCTGGCCCGCGGAGCTAAGATTTACGGCGTTCTGTTGGCCGCTACCAACAACACCGACGGGTATCATGTGACCTCTCCCGCCCCTGACGGCCATGGGGCCATTGCCTGCATGAGGGCGGCATTGGAGAAGGCGGGCTTGAAGCCGGAGGATATTGGCTATATCAATGCCCATGGCACCTCCACCCCCATGGGGGACGTGATCGAGCTGTCCGCCATTCGCAGCGTATTTGGAGACAGCCGTCCCAGCGTCAGCTCCACCAAGGGCGCCACCGGACATATGATGGGCGCCGGCGGCATCACTGAGGTGATCGCCTGCCTGATGGCCTGCCGGGAGGGGCTTCTGCCCCATACGCTGAACGTGACGGAGCTGGATCCGGACTGTGAGGGTGTGGATGTGATTGTTGGAGCGCCGAGAAAGGCCTCCATCAAGGCCGCCATGTCCAATGCCTTTGGCTTTGGCGGACAGAATTCCAGCGTGATCGTAGCCGCGTACTGATTTTATTGCGGTTCTTGATAAAAAGCTTGAACGCTTTTTATCAAGAACCGCATGATACGGCGCAGCACAGGGGATTCTCGATGAAAGCATTTCATCGAGAACAGGATTAATTCTGAGGAAAAGAGACTGATATGAACCATGAACCTTACCGCCGCAGAATCAACTACTATGAGACGGATCAGATGGCCATTGTCCATCATTCCAACTATATCCGGTTTTTTGAGGAAGCGCGCATTGATTATTTGAGAAAAAACGGCCTTGATTTTGCCAGGATGGAGTTGGAAAACGGCATTATGTTTCCTGTCCTGGACGTCACCTGCAAGTATATCAAGTCCGCCCGGTTCAACGACGAATTGCTGATCTATGTGAAGCTGCGGGAGTTCACCGGCGTGCGGATAATTCTGGAGTATGATATTCGCTTTGCTGCGGATGGCAGCCGCTGCGCTCAAGGCAGCACTGCCCTGGGCATTCTGAACAAAGATCATCTCCCCATCAGCATCAAGCGGAAGCTGCCGGAGATCTACCAGCAGTTTATGAAGGTGCTGGGGGAAGAAAAAGCCTCCAAATAAGCAAACGGCCCCGGCTCACTGAGCCGGGGCACTGTGCTTGTCGAAAAACTCGACAAGCTCTCTCGAAAATGCAAGCATTTTCTCGAACTCAGGCGACTCGTGCCACCTAAAGGTGGTCACTCGCCGCGGCACACCCTGCTGCAGCGCACGCGCTTCGCGCGCACGTTTGCAGGCTGAGAA
>CAZVVH010000187.1:0-4182 GCA_964630475.1 uncultured Oscillospiraceae bacterium
AAACGGTATCTTCTGAAGGACAGAGGATACCGTTTGTCTTTTGATTGAATTTTACTTGTCAGACGGCTGCCAGCCCATCTGCCGGGAGATCAGATCCCCCGCGCGTTTGATCGCCTGGGCAATTTCCTGACAAGATTCCATGGTCAGCCGTGTGGAGGGGCCGGAAATGCTGAGTCCTGCAATGACATTGCCGGTGTAGTCCCGAATACTGGCGGCCACGCACCGGGCGCCCAATTCGCATTCCTCGTTGTCCATGGCCCAGCCCTGCCTGCGCACCTGCTCCAATTCCTTCAGGAGAGCCTCCGGAGTAGTGAGGGTATTTTCGGTGAATTTTTTCATCCCGGTGCGCTCCATCAGACGCCGAATTTCCGCTTCGCTTTTATTCAGCAGCAGCAGCTTTCCAATACCGGTACAGTGCATGGGGGCGCGTTTTCCAATGTACTGCATAATTCGAAGAACATTGTCCGGGCCATCCACCAGCTCAATATAGACTACTTCGGAATTTTCCTCCACGGCAAGGCAGCAGGCCTCTTTGCATTGGGCGGACAACTCTTCCATAATGGGACGGGCACAGTCCCGCAGGCTGAGCTGACCCCGGATCTGGCTGCCAATCCGCGCAAACTGCAAGGTTAGTCCATAGCGGAGGGTATCTTTCTTTTGAAATGCGTAGCCACACTCTACAAGAGTATTTACCATGCGCAGTGTGGTGCTGGCGGGGATATTTGCTGCCTGAGCGATTTCCAATAGGCGAAGCGGCCCCCGTGCATGGGCCATAATCTCAATGATCTGCAGCACTTTTTCAACAGACTGATTGCTTTTTGAACGCTTTTCCACGGTAAACAGCTCCTTTGCTATTCAATATGAAAGTATCATATCAGCTCTGATTTCGCAAGCGGTGTTTTTAGTTTTTGACGTTTTGCACATATGACTGCCCGGCATGGCGAGCGGGAACTGGTTATTTAAACAATGAATAAATTAGTCGATTTATGCGATTTTGCAATTTCACTTTTCCGCCTTCAGCATTTATAGTGAATTTAGCCAGTTAGGCAGAATTGCGAAATTTGAACATAGAAGAAGGGAGGAACTAGTCATGCAAGCGAGCAAAATTACCAATCGCTACAAGTATCCGATTTCCGATCAGGAGTTGGACCGCCGCTTTGCGGTGACGCAGAAGGTCATTCAGGACGCTGGCTTGGACTGCGTGATTACGCAGAATCACAGTGCTATTTTTGACGGAGGGATCCGCTACTACCTGGATCAGCCCACCAACGGATACAGCACCACCTTGATGATCCCCGCTGAGGGTAAAATGGTGGTGATTGACCATGGTCCTGAACTGGGTGCGCCAGTCCCCAATCCCATGCGGAATGTGGAAAAGATGTATATCAAGCCCTATTGCTTGACCTTCACCTTCTCCGATACCATGTCGGCTGAAGTGATGGCGGATGAGATTAAGGCCAGAGGGTACCGGCGGATTGGCCTTTATGGAACCCAGTTTATCAGCTATTCCTTTGGAGCTTATTTGAAGGAAAACCTCCCGGAGGTGGAGTTTGTCAACTTCAACGCCCAGATGGATGCCATTGCGGCCATCAAAAGCCCGGAAGAGCAGGAGCTGTGCGTTTTGTCTGTCCGTTACCATGAGCGCCTCTTTGATGCGCTGCCTGCTTTGATTGTTCCAGGAAAGCTGGAGTGCGAGGTTCGGGCGGAGATTGAAAACCTGGCCCGGCACATGGGCTGCGAAAACATCGGTAATGTGGCGGTTGGTTCCGGTGCTCCTGATACGCCGGTGATGTTTGTGCCCCATTTCAAGGGCAACCGTCGTATTCAGAAGGGGGACACCGTGGCGGTGATGATTGAGATTTCCGGCCCCGGCGGTATGTACAGCGAATTAGCCCGTACCTTTACCCTGGGCAGGCCATCTGACAACCTTCTCCGCCTTTTTGATATTGCAAAGGGTACGCAGGAGGCGGTGGCGGCAGCTGCAAAGCCCGGCGTCACCGGTGCGGAGCTGACCCGGGTCTTTGACGAATATGTGGACTCCTTCCATTTGGGCATCGGACATAATACCAGAAACGCCGGCCACAGCCAGGGCTATGATATGATGGAGACCCCCGCCATTGGCCCTCTGGAGAACACGCCCTTCCAGGAGAATATGTTCCTCTCCATCCATCCGGAGCTGACCGCGCTGAACAACTTTGCGATTTGCTGTGACAACTTCTTTATCACCAAAACTGGTGCCCAGCGGATTACCCGCACGGAGCAGAAGATTTTCCAGTTGGATGTATGATTCCTTTCTAATGTACCACCTCTTCCCTTCTTCTCCATGATTTCACTGGAGTGGATCCGGTTATGAAATATACCACACATTCCCAGCAGAAGCAGGAGCAGGAGCACGGAGGAGAAAATTTGATCAGATTATAAGGAGAATGACGTATGAAAAAATTTATTGCTCTATTGATGGTTATTGGTATGGTATGCAGTCTGGCAGCTTGTGGTGGTGAATCCAAAACCGCCTCTGAGTCTCCTGCGGTTGAGAGCGAGGCAAATGAATCGGTACCGATTGAAACAAACGATGTCGAGGAGGTAGCTGAGCCTGTCGATGACACGGTTTATACGCTGATTGCCTCCACGCATACTCCCAGCACCACGCAGGCCACAGTGGTTTTCCGAGCTGTTCTGGATGAAATTACAGAACGCAGCAATGGACGTATTCAGTTTGATGTCTATACCGATGGCACTCTGGCTGCTGCTGATGGTATCCTGGAGGCAATGGAGTCCGGCGTTGCTGATGTCGGAATGGTTAACTACAGCCGTCAGTCTGGCCGCATGGATCTGTTCGGTGTTGTCGCGAATCCTGGACTATTTAGCAACTCCTATGAAGCCACTGAGGCTTTTATGGAAATGTATGACACTACGAATGATTTTAAGGATGAGCTGTCCAGTGTTGGTCTGCACCTGATGGGTTTGCAGTTAGGCACCAGCTCTGTTGTGATCTCTAAGACCGAGGTCGATGACATTTCTGATCTGGCCGGTATGCGTGTTATCACTGGTACGGATGCTGTCACCAACATTCTGACTTCTGTTGGCGCAACACCAGTCAGCTTCTCCAACACTGAGGCTTATGAGGCGCTGGAAAAAGGTACTGCCGACGCGATTGCTTCTAATTCCCTGTCCGGCGCGATTGGCTTCGGTATTCAGGAAGTTGCAAAGTATGTTTATGAAATTCCGCTGGGAGCAGGTCCTCTGGTCTATGCAATCAGTGAGTCTGCTTACAACAACTTGCCTGCGGATCTTCAGGCTATTATTGATGAAGTTGCTCATGACTATGTACCTGAAGCGGTTTACACCATGTATGTTCAGGCTGAGGAAGAGAATGTCACCGCTACCTTGGAAGAGGCTGGTGTAACCGTTATTGTTCCCACTGATGAGCAACTGGATGCCTTTCAGGAGACTTACGGTGCTCCTGTTTGGGCCGATTGGGTGACTAGCATGGAATCCAATGGTTACTCCAACGCACAGACGGTTCTGAAATCCTTCCAGGAACTGTGCAGCCAATATGCTGGCACTTGCCCCTTCTAATTGGATATTGTAGATAAAATACTTGAATGGGGAAATCCAGAGTTATTCTGTACTTTCTTTGCTCCAGAAGGAGGAATCGGTTTGTATTACACTGTTACCAGTAAAATTGACGCTGCATGGAACAAATATGAAACAGTTCTTGTGTATATTGGCTGCATTGCTATTGTGATAGCTATGCTCCTGACAAGTGCAGACGTTGTCCTGAGAAACTTTGCAAATAAGTCTATTCTGGGCACCACTGAATTAGTTCAGTTGCTGCTAATGCCCATATTTATGTGTGCTCTTCCCTATATTCAGCGCTTGCACAACCATGTGATCTTGGAGTTTGCCACGGAAAAGGCTCCTCAGAAGGTAAAACTGGCCCTGGATACCTTTGGTATGCTGGTGGGACTTTTCCTATTCAGCGCCATTGCGGTTAAGGCTGTCCAAACTGGGATCGATTCTTTTATGCGGCTGGATATCACTTCCGGCGCAGTTCATTATTACATCTGGCCCGCAAAGTTCTGTCTTGCTCTGGTGGTTTTATCTTTGATTGTTCGCCTGGTTATCGATGTTTTATTGAATATCGGAAAGCTGTTGGCACCTGCAAATCGTGCTGATGAG
>CAZVVH010000188.1:0-4168 GCA_964630475.1 uncultured Oscillospiraceae bacterium
ATCTCTATGATCCGGCCTATGTGCTGACTCTCTCCGGCGACCAGAGCTACAAGATGGACTACAATGAAATGTTGAAGCACCACAAGCGGGAAAATGCCGCCTGCACCATCTCCGTCCTGGAGGTCACGCTGGAGGAAGCCAGCCGCTTCGGCATTATGAACGTGGATGAGAACGACACCATCTACGAGTTTGAAGAAAAGCCCAAGCATCCCAAGAGCAATCTGGCTTCCATGGGCATTTATATCTTTAACTGGAAAGACCTGAAGCATTATCTGACTGCGGATGAGGCAAATCCCGACTCCTCCAATGACTTCGGCAAGAACATCATTCCCATGATGCTGGGCGACGGCAAGAAGCTCTCCGCCTATCGCTTCAAGGGATATTGGAAGGACGTAGGTACCATCGACTCCCTATGGGACGCCAACATGGAGATGCTCAGCCTGAACGGCGGTATCGACCCCTATGACGACTCCTGGCCCATTTACTCCCGGAACCCCATCCAGACCCCCCATGTGCTGCGGAACAACGCCAAGATCTCCCATTCCATGGTCACCGGCGGCTGTGACGTGGATGGTCTGGTGGAAAACTCCATCCTCTTCTCCAACGTGACGGTGGAGACCGGCGCTCAGATCAGGTACTCTATTATCATGCCCGGCGCTGTCATTAAGGCCGGCGCTGTGGTGGAATATTCCATCGTGGCGGAAAATGCTGAAATCGGCTACGGCGCCCATGTTGGCGCTGCCCCCACCGGCCAGGATGACTGGGGAATTGCCGTGGTAGCTGGCGACGTGGCCGTCGCCCCCAACAGCACGGTGGAGCCTGCCGCCATGTGCACGGAACCCATGAAAGGAGGCGACGCAGAATGAATAACCTGCACGGCATTCTCTTTGCCTATCGTACCAACCCGGAACTGAAGGACCTGACCCTGCACCGCACCTTAGCCTCCCTGCCCTTCGGCGGTCGTTATCGTGTCATTGATTTCATGCTCTCCAATCTGGTCAACGCCGGCGTCACCGACGTGGGCGTCATTATGCACGAGTCCTATCAGTCTCTGCTGGATCATCTTGGCTCCGGCAAGGACTTCGATCTGGCCCGCCGGAACGGCGGCCTGAAGCTGCTGCCCCCCTTCGCCTATGCCGCCAATGACCGCCGCAGCTCCTCCTCCGTCTATCGCGGCACCATGGAGGCGCTGGCCGGTGTTTACTCCTACCTCCAGGAGATTCGTCAGGAATATGTGATTCTGGCTGATGCGCACACCATCATGAACATTGATGTGTCCGCCATTTTGGACGCCCACATCGAGTCCGGCGCGGACATTACCGCCGTTGCCACCAGCAAGCCCCAGGCTGTCTCCCGGGATGCCACCTACTTCATTCCCAGCGGGGATGGCAGCATCTCTGAGGTCCTGGTGGGCCCTGCCGCTGCCGTTGGCCTGGAAGCCCTGAATATGTACATCATGTCTACCGATCTGCTCCTCAAGCTGACCGAGGACTGCGCCGCCCGGGATATTTACTCCCTGTCTGCCGGCGTTCTCCGCCCCGGTGTGGAGAGCAAGGCTTTGAAGGTCATCCCCTATATCTTTGACGGCTACGCAAACCGCCTTCAGTCCGTCCAGGGCTACTACGATCATAACCGCCAGCTGCTGGATCCCACCATCCGCAAGGAGGTCTTTGATCCCACCCGCCCCATCCGCACGAAAGCGCGCAATGACGCCTCCACTTACTATGCCCCCTCCTCCAAGGTGACCAATTCTCTGGTGGCCGACGGCTGCATCATCGAGGGCACAGTGGAGAATTCCGTGATCTTCCACAACGTCCATATTGCCAAGGGCGCTGTCGTCCGGGACTGCGTCATTATGCAGTCCTCCACCATCGAAGAGAATGCGGATATCTCCTGCATCATCACCGATAAGAACGTGGTCATCACCAGCGGAACCAAGCTGACTGGCGCACCCAACTGCCCCTTCACAGTTCCCAAAGGCTCCAAAGTATAACACACTGTCTCCGTCAGGCGGAAGCGCACTCCGCTTCCGCCTGACCTCTATTTCAGGAAAGGAATATTCTCCATGAAAATCCTATTTGTCTCCTCCGAAGTTGCTCCCTTTATCAAGACCGGCGGTCTGGCCGATGTGGCAGGTTCCCTGCCCCCCGCTCTGGCCAAACGGGGCCATGAGGTTCGCGTCATTTTGCCCCTGTATGAGGGAATCAGCGCCAGCTGGCGCTCCCAGCTGACCTTTGTTAAGTATTATTATGTCCGGGTGGCTTGGCGCTCTGTTTACTGCGGCCTGTTCACCCTGGAAAAGGACGGCGTCACCTATTACTTCATTGACAACGAGTATTATTTCAAGCGCAGCGGCGTTTATGGCCACTATGACGACGCAGAGCGTTATGCGTTCTTCTGCCGCGCTGTCATGGAAACCCCCGCTCAGCTGAATTACTCCCCTGATATCATCCACTGCAACGACTGGCAGACCGCCCTGATCCCCATCTACCTGATTGAGGACCGCAAGACAGTGAAGCAGCTGGCCAACACCAAAACGGTCTATACCATTCACAATATCGAGTATCAAGGCCGCTATGGCGCCGATACAGTCACCAACCTGTTCGGCCTGCATCCCGGCTATCTGAACGAGGGCATGCTGCTCTATTACAACGATGCCAACCTGATGAAGGGCGCCATTTATTCCGCCGACTACGTGACCACCGTCTCCCCCACCTACGCCAACGAGCTGCAATATGCATTCTACGCCCACGGGCTGGAGGGCGTTGTGGCCGCGAACTACAAGAAGGTGGCCGGCATCCTCAACGGAATCGACACCCAGGTTTACAACGCGGAGCTGGATCCCAGCATTGCACAGAACTTCTCCGCGGAAGATCTGTCCGGCAAAGCCGCCTGCAAGGCTGAGCTGCAGAAGCGTCTGAATCTGAACGCGGATCCTGAGGTGCCCATCGTGGCCATCGTCTCCCGCCTGGCCGGCCATAAGGGCTTTGAGCTGATTACCAGTCAATTCCACAAGCTGATGGATCTGAACATCCAGTTCGTGCTACTGGGCACCGGCGAATGGGGCTATGAGCAGTTCTTCCGGGAGGCCGCCAACCGCTATCCTGGCCGGGTTTCCGCCAACCTGATGTACAATGCCGCTCTGTCCTCTGCCATCTACGCAGGCGCTGACCTGTATCTGATGCCCTCCATCGCGGAGCCTTGCGGTCTGTCTCAGATGATCGCCATGCGTTACGGCACCATTCCCGTGGTCCGGGAAACCGGCGGCCTGAAGGACTCTGTGGGCAACTACGATCCCGAAAATAACCCCGCTGGCCGCGGCTTCACCTTCGCCAATATCAACGGGGATGATATGGTCTCCGCCGTCGCCCGGGCAGTCAAGCTGTACTCTGAGGATAAGCCCCAGTGGGAGGCTCTGATGAAGAAGGACATGCAGGTGGACTTCTCCTGGAATGTCTCCGCAGGCGCTTATGAGGATATCTATAAGCAGCTTCTGGGCTGAGCTCCCATTCTCCGGCGAAACGAGCATCCCCCGACCAATAGGCCGGGGGATGCTTGAGCTTCTCGAAAAGCTCGAGAAGTAACGAAGCCAAGGCGCGTGTCCTTGTATTTGTTATAATTTCACTTGTTTCCGTCAGCAAGCTGACGGAACTCTGCGAGGCTCTTGCATATTAAATTTTTAAAAATGCCTTTAGTCTGGGAATGCTCCTGTAAAAAATGTATTTCCGTTATCCGTTTTAACAGGATTTATCCATTTTCTCGTCAAAATCACGGGGAACTTTTTTGAAACCACCCGGAGTTCAGCATCTTTTCCGTTGACAGTTCCCCGTTCCTTGTGGTAAAGTATGGTGTTGTATTGATACCGTTTTCAATTACTATTTCTATATTATATTATTATTGGAGGATCATAACCCATGCATAATTACACGAAGCATGAGCTAGAGGATTTAATCGCCGGCAAGCTGCGCCGAAACTTTGGCCGCACTGTAGAGCACGCCTCCCCCATGCACATGTTTAAGGCCTGCGCCCTGGTGGTTCGCGACATCATGTCCGAGCATCAGCTGCAAACGCAGCATAAAACCTTTGAGACCGACGCCCGCGAGGTTCACTATCTGTCCCTGGAGTTCCTGATGGGCCGCTCCCTGGAGAAGAACGCTTACAACCTGGG
>CAZVVH010000189.1:0-4146 GCA_964630475.1 uncultured Oscillospiraceae bacterium
TGCTGCGCCGGTATTTTGACCGCCCGGCCATCACCACCGACCTGATCACCGGCTTTCCCGGGGAGACGGAGGAGGAGTTTGGGGAAACCCTGGCCTTTATCCAAAAGGTGGAGTTTGCCGCTATGCACATCTTCCCCTACTCCCGCCGAACCGGCACCAAGGCCGCGGAGATGGGAAATCAAATCCTCAATGAGGAGAAGGAGAACCGGGCGCGCAGGGCCATTCAGATCGCCGCGGAGATGGAGCGCCGCTATCTGAGCCAATTTGTGGGCCAGCAGGTGGAGGTGCTTTTTGAGGAAGAGAAGGACGGCGCCTGGCGGGGCCATACTCCCAATTATATGGAGGTGCATGTCCGGGGACAAAACCTGCATAACCAGCTGCATCGGGTACAGATCACCGGGGCAGGGGAGGGTGTCTTGCTGGGCAGCCTGATTGAATAAGAGAGAAAGAAGGCGTATTTCTATGATATATCTGGACCATGCGGCCACCACCCGGGTCCGTCCCGAGGCCGCCCAGGCCGCCTATGAGGCGATGACGGAGGGGTATGGAAATCCTTCCTCCCACTATGACCTGGGAAAGGCGGCTGCGGAGCGGCGGGAGGAAAACCGTAAAACCGTGGCAAAGGCCTTGGGCTGCCAGCCAGGAGAGCTTTATTTCACCTCCTGCGGTACCGAGGGGGATAACTGGGCCATCTATGGGGCCTTGGAGGTGAACAAGCACAAGGGAAAGCACATTATTACCACCGCCGTAGAGCACTCCGCTGTGGCAGAGCCGATCAAGTCTTTGGCCCGACAGGGCTATGAGGTGACCTGGCTCCAGCCGGATGAGGACGGGCAGATCTCCCTGGCGGACTTAAAGAACGCCCTGCGTCCGGATACGGTGCTGGTGTCCATGATGCTGGTGAACAACGAGCTGGGCAGCATTTTGCCTGTGGCAGAGGCGGTGAAGGTGGTCAAGCGCTTTGGTGGGCCGGCCCTGTTCCATACCGATGCGGTGCAGGGCTTTTTAAAGGTGCCCTTCACACTTAGAAAGCTGGGGGTGGACCTGCTGACCGTCTCGGGACATAAGATCGGCGCCCCCAAGGGTGTCGGTGCCTTATATGTGAGGAATGGCATCAAGTGGAAGCCCCTGATGCTGGGCGGCGGCCAGGAGAACGGCATGCGGCCTGGTACGGAGGCCACGGCCCAGATTGCCGCCTTTGCCAAAGCGGTTGAGCTGGGCAGCCAGGAGAAGGATCAGACCTGGGCGCATATGGAAGCGTTGAAGGCCTATACGCTGGAGCAGCTGGCGGAGAAGCTTCCGGAGATCCGGCGTGTGGGCCGCGGTGAGGCGCCCCATATCCTCTGTCTGAGCCTGCCTGGCTACAAGAGCGAGGTGCTGGTGCGGGTGCTGGGTGACAAGGGTATTTGTGTCTCCGCCGGCTCTGCCTGCCACCGGGGAAAGCCCAGCCATGTATTTGCGGCCCTGCCGATTGGGAAGCCGGTGAAGGAAGGAGCCTTCCGGGTTTCCTTTGGCAGAGAGAATACAAAGGAGGACGTGGATCAGCTGGTGGAGGCGCTGATGAGCACCAAGGAGCTGCTGTTTCCCTCCATGTCCTGAGAGAGGAGAGAGAACGATGAAACTGATTTCCCTGATTGAGAACACCCCTGGAGCGGGTTTGGTTGGCGAACATGGCTTGGCTGTCTGGATTGAACTGGGGGGGAGGGCCTATCTGCTGGACACCGGCGCTTCCAATGCCTACATTGAAAACGCGAAGAAGCTGGGGCTGGACCTGAGCAAGGTACGTGCGGCTTTCCTCTCCCATGGACACTTTGACCATTCTGGCGGCATTGCGGGCTTCCTCCGGGAGAACCGGGAGGCGAAGGTCTATCTCCGTCCTACAGCGCTGGGGGAGCACTATGCCCGGGATGCCGCAGGCCGGGAAACCTATATCGGCGTTCCCAGAGGGGTGATGGATCTGGACCCCCAGCGCTTTGCGCTGGTGGACAGCGATGTAGAGGTGGAGCCTGGCGTCTGGCTGATGGCGGATCATGTGGAGGAAACTGCTGAGCGGGCCAGGCAAACCGGTATGCTGAATCGGAAGGAGGATGGCTCCATGGCGCCGGATTCCTTTGATCACGAGCAAAGTGTGGTGTTGGAGGCCGGCGGCGGCCTGGTGATCCTGAACAGCTGCTGTCACGCAGGGGTTGTGGAAATTGTTCGGGGGGTGCAGGAGCGTTTCCCCGGCCGAAGGATTGAAGCAGTGGTGGGCGGCTTCCACCTGATGGGGCCTGGCAATGACGAAACTTTGGGCGTTTCCGAGGAGGAGGTCCTGGCCATCGGACAGGGGCTGTTGGACCTGGGCGTGGGCAGGCTGGTCACCGGACACTGCACCGGAAAGCCCGCCCTGAAGCTCCTCCGGGAGAAGTTTGGACAGCGGGTTGTACACTTTAGTACTGGCACAGTGCTCTGCTTCTAAAGGGAACTATTTGCGGGAAGACCGCTTTTGCAACAAGAACTGCAAAATACGGTCTTCCTTCTCCTGTTTTTGACAAAATTCGACAAAGTTTGATCCGGTTCGACAGGATTCGACGGGCAAAAACAGCTTGGATGCTTAAATTTGAAACTTTTTTGAATAAAAACACGTTATTAACCACTTGAAGTCGAAAAAAATAAAACGATTATTTGCAAAATACAGTTGATTCCAACCTTAAAATGTGGTAAATTATTGACCAAAGAGAGAGAAACGCGTTCCGTGAGATCAGGAATGACTTTATGTTGAAGGAGAATAAAACGAATGAGCAAAACAAGAATTATGGTTGCAGATGGCGATGAAGAGTTCCTTAGTTTGCTGAGACAGACTGTTGAATTGGAAAATGATTTTGAGCTGGTTGAGGCTTCGGCCAGCGGCGAAGAGGTGCTTCGCCGGTTGGAGAATACAAATGTAGATGTGTTGGTGATGGATCTGGTTCTCACCGATATTGACGGACTTGAGGTATTGGAGCAGGTGGCGGAGTGGGATATCCGTCCCAAGGTGCTGGTGCTGTCTGGTGTGCCCCGCAGCAAGCTGGTGAATCAGAGCATTGATCTGGGCTGTGATTACTATATGATGAAGCCGCTGAATCTGAACAGCCTGCCGGCGAGGATTCGGATGCTGTCCCAGCAGTCTTCCGGGGAGTCGGAGCCTGCCCGCGCTCAGAGTCTGGAGGCACAGATCACCGCCATCATCCATGAGATCGGTGTGCCTGCGCATATCAAGGGCTACCAGTACCTGCGGGAAGCCATCCTGCTGACGGTGGAGAACATGGATGTCATCAATGCGGTCACGAAGGTGCTGTATCCGGAGGTAGCCAAGCACTTCGGCACCACCGCCAGCCGTGTGGAGCGGGCCATCCGCCATGCCATTGAGGTTGCCTGGGATCGGGGCGACTTGGAAACCTTGCAAAAGTATTTTGGCTACACGGTCAGCAACACCAAGGGCAAGCCCACAAACAGCGAGTTTATCGCTATGATCGCTGACCGTCTTCAGCTCCAGCGGAAGGAAAAATAAGACTTGGGGCGCAGGTGGGTTCGAATTTTGGCATAGCAATAAGCACAATAAAAGCGGGGATGGAATTGCCCTGTTATACCAATCCCTGTTAAAAAGCACAAATGCTTTTTATAGCCCCCGCAGGGGGCGTCAGGGATTGTATGAGACGTGTTTTGCGCTTTAGCGCAAAACGGGCAGCGCCGCTGAGGCGATGCCTCCCTGATAAAATTTGCATATTTTATCAGGGAACAGTATTAATCCGCTAAACGTCCGGCGCGGTTCGCAATAAACACTCTTGATTGATTGGGGTTGAACTCTGATTGCTTGGGAGTGTTTATTTGCGTGTAAAAGCGCCCGGAAAAAGTCTGTTGAGACCAGTTTCCGAAGGGATATCTCCGATGAGTTCAAGCTGTGATACCGATTTTGGTTTTTCTTAATGTGCAAAATGGAGAAAAAGCATCCATAATTAAGGGAATTATTTCCACGTTGTGAAGATGCCTAAAATTGCAGGGGAAAATGCAAAATTATGATGGTTTTGCCACTTGTATTTGCAGGGCGGGCAGGTATAATCCCAAGTGGATGGAGAGGAAACCTTTTCCATCGGGGAGCAGTTTGTCAAGACATTTTTTCTGATTTTT
>CAZVVH010000190.1:0-4134 GCA_964630475.1 uncultured Oscillospiraceae bacterium
CGCTCTTCAAATTCGCCTCGGTACTTGGCGCCAGCCACCAGGCTGCCCATGTCCAGGGAGAAGATGGTCTTGTCGGCCAGGTTCTTGGGCACGTCACCCCGGACAATGCGCTGGGCCAAGCCCTCGGCGATGGCGGTTTTGCCCACGCCAGGTTCACCGATGAGGACGGGGTTGTTCTTGCTCTTCCTGGAGAGAATGCGGATCACATTGCGGATCTCGTCATCACGGCCGATAACCGGATCCAGCTTCTGGCTCCTGGCCCGTTCCACCAGGTCGGTGCCATACTTCTTCAGGGCGTTGTAGGTCTCTTCCGGGTTGTCAGAGGTGACGGACTGGCTGCCCCGGATCTGGCTCAGGGCCTGGAGCACCTTTTCCTTGGTGATGTCATAGGTGCGGAACAGCTCCCGCAGGGCTGGCTCGGCGGTTTCCACCAGAGCCAGCAGCAGGTGCTCCACGGAGACAAATTGATCCTTCATGTTGGCGGAGATTTGTTCCGCCTGATTCAGGGCCTTATCCACCCCGTTGGAGATATACAGCTTGCCGGATTCCCGGCTGTAACCGGTGACGGAGGGCAGCTTGCGCAGCTCCGCCTTGACGGCGGCCTCCAGAGACTCCGGGGCGGGGCCTATGGCGGCAATCAGCTGAGGGATCAGGCCGTTTTCCTGCCGGAGCAGTGCCAGCAGAAGATGGGGCTGTTCGATGGTTTGATGGGAATATTCTGTGGTCAGAGACTGGGCCTGTTGAATGGCCTCCAGGGTCTTTTGGGTATACTTTTGAGGATTCATAAATACGGCCTCCTTTATTCTTTGTCCGGAGAGCGGTGCTCTCTTCTTTTGCCCTCAGTATAGGGGGGAATTATGAATAAATTGTGAACGAATCATGTCCTTGGGGTTAATTTTTAGCACTCGGGTTAAAAGAGTGCTAAAAATTTCCCGAATGGAAGTTTTTGCAGAGGAGGGTGCGCAATTGCAGGAGGGGAAAATCTGTGATAAAATAAAAAAAGAAGTAACGAAGGAATGAGGGGAGGAATGACCATGTCTCAGATCCCTGTGATCCATAAGATTGTCATCACCGGAGGCCCCTGCGCGGGCAAAACCACCGCCATGAGCTGGATCCAAAACGCCTTTACCGAGAAGGGCTATGCGGTCCTCTTTCTCTCCGAGGTGGCCACCGAGCTGATCTCCGGTGGTATTGCCCCCTGGACCTGTCGGACCAACGGGGCGTATCAAAGCTGCCAGATGCGGATGCAGCTGAGCAAGGAGGAGATTTACGAGCAGGCAGCCCAGAGCATGAAGGCAGAGAAGGTTCTGATTGTCTGCGACCGGGGGCTGATGGACAACAGGCCCTACATGAACAGGGAAGAGTTCGGGGAAGTTCTGGAGGCGCTGGGGAAGTCTGAGGTGGAGCTGCGGGACCACTATGACGCCGTGTTCCATCTGGTCACCGCTGCCAAGGGGGCGGAGCAGTTCTATACCCTCAGCAACAATGCCGCCCGGAGGGAGACGGCGGAGGAGGCTGCGGCTCTGGACGACCAGCTGATTGCAGCCTGGACGGGACATCCTCACCTGCGGGTCATTGATAATTCCACCGGCTTTGAGGAAAAGATGCTCCGCCTGATCCGGGAGATCTCCTCCTTCCTGGGAGAGCCGGAGCCTTTTGAGATTGAGCGGAAGTTCCTGATCCGGTATCCGGATCTGGCCCTGCTGGAGTCCATGCCCAATTGCAGGAAGGTAGATATCATGCAGACCTACCTGCTGGCCCCGGACAACGAGGAGATCCGGGTGCGTCAAAGGGGCTGTGACGGCAGTTATATCTACTTCAAGACCATCAAGAGGCGGATCTCGGAGGTGAAGCGCATCGAGATCGAGGAGCGGCTGGGAAAGGAGGAGTATCTGGCTCTGCTGATGGATGCGGACCCGGATTACCGGCCCATCCGCAAAACCCGCTACTGCCTGACCTGGCAGGGGCAGTATTTTGAGATCGACGTGTACCCCTTTTGGAAGGAGCAGGCCATTCTGGAAATCGAGCTGTCCCAGGAGGACATGCCGGTGGCGTTTCCGGAGTTCCTCCAGGTCATCCGGGAGGTGACCGGCGACGGGCAGTATAAAAACCGCGCCTTGGCAAAACTGAACTGAGAGATGTTGACGGACGGCGAAAAAACGCCGTCCGTTTTCTCTGCATAAATTTGTCCCCTGCCCATAAACTGGAAGCAGAAACGCAAACAGGGGAGGAATGACCATGCGGAAGGGAATTGCAGGACTGCTGGCGGCGGCGCTGTTGGCGCTGAATTGCTTGCCGGTGCAGGCGGAGGAAGGCCCGGCTGTGGTGGAGACGGATGCCAGATCCTACGTCCTGATGGAGCAGGAAACGGGGGAGGTTCTGGCAGGGGAGAACATCCATGAGCAGCTGGAGCCGGCCTCCGTGACAAAGATTATGACCATGCTGCTGGTGGTGGAGGCCCTGGACAGCGGCCTGATTTCCACCGATGATCCGGTGACCACTTCGGAATATGCCGCCGGTATGGGCGGCTCTCAGATTTACTTGGAGCCGGGGGAGACGATGACCGTAGACGACCTGCTGAAATCGGTGGCGGTGGTGTCTGCCAACGATGCGGCGGTGGCCC
Source organism: uncultured Oscillospiraceae bacterium (assembly GCA_964630475.1). Lineage (GTDB taxonomy): Bacteria > Bacillota > Clostridia > Oscillospirales > Oscillospiraceae > JAJQBJ01. Next base: position 2,624 of record CAZVVH010000190.1, read on the forward strand.
TGGCGGAGCTTGTCTGCGGCAGCGAGACCGCCTTTGTGGACGCCATGAATCAGAAGGCGGAGTCCCTGGGCATGGAGGACACCCACTTTGTCAACTGCAACGGCTTGCCGGCGGAGGGGCATCTGACCAGCGCCTATGACATTGCCCTGATGAGCCGGGAGCTGATGAAGCACAGCCGGATCCAGAACTATACCACGATCTGGATGGACTCTGTGCGCAATGGGGAGTTTACCCTGTCCAACACCAACAAGCTGATAAAAACCTATTCCGGCATTACCGGCCTGAAAACCGGCTATACGGATTCCGCCAAGTACTGCCTGTCCGCCACAGCCGAGCGGGACGGCATGGGGTTGATTGCCGCAGTTATGGGAGCCTCTACCTCCAGCCTGCGATTTGCCACCGCCTCCCAGCTGCTGGACTATGGCTTTGCCAACTATGCGCTGGTGAAGGTCACGCCGGATCAGGCCCTGCCCCCGGTGGCCGTCCGGGGCGGTGAGGCGGACAGTGTACAGTCTGTGCTGGAGGGCAGCCATGCCCTTCTCCTGCCAAAATCCCAGGCGGGGACGGTGTCCACCTCCCTGGAGATGGAGCCGGAGGTGACGGCTCCGGTGGAGGCAGGTGACCCGGTGGGAACCCTGGTGGTCTTTGTCGGGGAGGAAGAGCGCCAGCGGCTGACCCTGACCGCCCGGGAGGCTGTGCCCAAGCTGACCTTCCGAACCATGTTTGGCCGGCTCTGGGAAAGAATGGGAATGGTGAAAGAGTAATTCCACACTGAAATAAATGAAGGGCATTTCAGCCTACGGCAGAGCCTGCTGGGCATGCAAGTAAAGTTTTTGTAAAATTGATCCCTGGAATCCTGCGAAAAACCCCTTTCATTTCTCGAAAAATATGGTAAAATAAAAAAGCCAAATTATTGCGGAATTGAAAGAAAATTGAATTTTACAAATATGCACAATGGAGGTAAGACAATTATGCTGAATGTTGATCTGTCTGCAATTTCCCAGTTCGTGTCTGCCCAAGAGCTGTCTGCCATGGAGCCTCGAGTGGCCGCCGCCCATGAGACCCTGGCCCAGGGCACCGGCGCCGGCAACGACTTTATCGGATGGGTGAACCTGCCACGGGACTATGACAAGGAAGAGTTTGCCCGTATCAAGGCCGCTGCAAAGAAGATCCAGTCCGATTCTGAAGCCCTGGTGGTCATTGGCATCGGCGGCTCCTATTTGGGCGCCCGGGCCGTGGTGGACCTGCTGAAGTCGCCCAACTATAACCTGAAAAAGAAGGACACCCCTGACATCTTCTTCGCCGGAAACACCCTGTCCACGGATACCGTGCTGGAGGTCATGGAGTTGGTGGGAGATCGGGACTTTTCCATCAATGTGATCTCCAAGTCCGGTACCACCACTGAGCCTGCGGTGGCCTTCCGCCTGTTCCGGGCCAAGCTGGAGGAGAAATACGGCAAGGAGGAGGCCGCAAAGCGCATCTATGCCACCACTGACAAGGCCAGAGGCGCC
>CAZVVH010000191.1:0-4111 GCA_964630475.1 uncultured Oscillospiraceae bacterium
ATCATCCGGGCCGCCCAGGAGTCCATCGCCTATCAGAGCGCCGACCTGGTCTCCGCCATTGAGAAGGACACCGGCATCACCATCCAAAGCCTGAAGGCCGACGGCGGTGCCAGCCGGGACGCCTTCCTCATGCAGTTCCAGGCGGACATTCTGAACAAGCAGGTCTGCCGTCCGGTGATCCGGGAAACCACCGCTTTGGGCGCGGCCTATCTGGCCGGCTTGGCCACCGGCGTCTGGAGCTGTCTGGAGGAGATCAGCCAAAAGTGGAGCTGCGATGTCACCTTCTCCCCGGTCATGGAGAAGGCCCGGCGGGATGCCCTCCTGCGGGGCTGGCACAAGGCCGTGGGCCGCAGCCTGGACTGGGCAGAGCGGAACTGATATGGAGAAGCTGAACCGGGAATTCTATGGGCGGGACACGGTGGAGGTGGCCAAGGACCTGCTGGGCAAGTACCTGATTCGCCGGGCAGAGGGCCAGCTGCTCATCGGCCAAATCACGGAAACCGAAGCCTATATCGGACGGATGGACAAGGCTTGCCATGCCTATCATTACCTGCGCACCCCTCGGACAGAGGTGCTCTTTGGTCAGCCGGGCCACGCCTATGTCTACCTGATCTACGGGATATATCACTGTCTGAACCTGGTCACCGAACCGGAGGGAGAGCCTGCGGCGGTGCTGCTGCGGGGCATCCGCCCGGTGTACAACCTGCGGTGGCTGTGCCGCCTGCGCTACGGCAAGGAACCGGAGGAGCTGACCCCCTACCAGAGGAAAAATTTTGCCAATGGGCCGGGCAAGCTGTGTCAGGCTCTGGCGGTGACCAAGGATGAAAATGGTCTGGATTTGCTGGGGGATGAACTGTTTGTCTGCGCCGCCCTGCCCCAGTTGGGCCTGGAGGCGGAATCTCCGGACTTCCACACCGGACCCCGCATTGGAATTGACTACGCGGAAGAGGCGGTGGACTTTCCCTGGCGCTTTTGGACAGATGAAAGGAACTCGCATGCTTTTATTGTTTGACTTGGACGGCACCGTCACAGATTCCAACACCCTATGGCAGGATGTGGACGCGGAATTTGCCCGCCGCCGGGGCCTGGCTGTAACCCAGGAGTACACCGACTTCATGATTCACGCCATTTTCCCCACGGCAGCGGACTTTACAAAGGAATATTACCATCTGAAGGAGACCCCCCAGCAGATCATGGAGGAATGGCATGCCCTGGCCTATGAGGCTTACGCCTGTCACTGTCCCGCCAAGCCGGGGGCGGCGGAGTTCCTCACCCGCTGCAAGGCCCAGGGGATCCGCATGGCCATGGTCACCGCCAGTGTGCCGGAGCTTTGTGAGGCGGCGCTGAAACGGCTGGGCCTGGGGGACTGCTTCACCTTCATCCTGTACGCCCAGGAACTGGGCCTGGAGAAGCGGCGCCCCCAGGTGTGGCTGGAGGCCGCTCGGCGGGCCGGGATCTCCCCGGCGGACTGCATCGTCTTTGACGACTCCCCCGTGGCCTGCGCCGCCGCCCGTCAGGCGGGCTGCCGGGATGTGGGGGTCTATGATCCCCTCTACGCCCCTCAGCAGGCAGAAATGCGGCGGGATTGCTGGCGGTATATTGAAAGTTTTGAAGGGTTTTCTCTGGTTTGAGCAACCAGCGCGTTTTTTTTGCGTCCTTTAAACCAGAAGGAGGTTTTGACCATGAAAAAACTGTATCCCATCCTTTGCGCCGCCGGACTGCTGGGGGCAATGCTCACCGGATGCGGCGCCAAACCGGCCAAGCTGCTGGCAAACGCAGCCCCGGAGAACAGCGCTCTGGCCGCTTATTATTATGACGGAGAAACGGTCACCTGCCGCTATCTCTACGATACCGGTGCGGAGAAACAAATCCTCGAAGAGCTGAACGCCCTGCCTGCCCAACCGCTGGAGCAATCCGCCCTGGAAAACTGGTCCCTTCCCTGCTACGGCCTGTGGATTGCCAGCCAGGAGGGCAATGACCTGAATGTGGCCTGGTCAGAGGGCGTTTGGCTGGATCAGGACGGCAATGTCTATCAGGTGGACGCGGACTTTGAAGGGCTGTGGAATGACAAGGACTGGCGGGACGAAGATATCTATATCCCGCTGAATTTTCCCAACGCCGGCTATTTGGCAAAGTATGACAGCAATTTTTTGCAGGAATACGTCCCCGCCAGTACCGCCCCAGAGGGGGTCTCCATGGAGGTCAAAAGCTATGTGGACAACATTGCCACCGTTACCATTGACAACCAAAGCGGGGCGGATTTTGACTACAGCGAGTACTACTCCCTTCTCCGGGAAATAGACGGCGGCTGGTACCTTGTGCCGCCGGTCACAGCCTGGGGTGTGAACGACATTGCGCACATTCTGAACAGCGGAGCACAGACGGATTTTGCCTGTGACCTGTCATGGTATGGCAATTTGCAGCCCGGAGATTATGCCATCTGCAAGGATGGCCTGATTGCGGAATTGATTGTTTGGTAAAAAATGGGGCTGTCTCACAAAAGGTGAGGCAGCCTATGTTGCTTTTCTGTTTTATACTGTTTCTCAATGAAATGCTTTCATTGAGAAACCCGTGTGCTGCGCACCCTGGCATCGTGCGATTGCACGCTGCGCCGTCTCATAAAAACTGAACGCACCTCGTGCTATAAAAAGCGTTTCAAGCTTTTTCATCAGTTTTCATATTACCATTCGGCGATTGAGCGCCGTGAAAACGACCCCTCCGGGTTTTGCTTTGCAAAACCCACCTCCCCTTGCACAGGGGAGGCTTTGGGCGGCGCCAAATTAGAAAAAACTGCCTTGAAAATTGACTCATTCTCAAGGCTCCCTTGTGTAAAGGGAGCTGTCTGCCGCCAGGCTGACTGAGGGATTGTCCCCCTAGGCGACAGTTACAGCCCCATTTTTCCGTTATTCTTTCTTTGTCATATGCTGGGCCGCAGTTTTCAGCATCAGCTTTTTGGTCCCCACGGTGTCGAAGGCGATCTCCACCAGGGCGTCTCCACCTACGGGCATCAGGTTCAAAATCATGCCAGTGCCGAAGGCCTTATGCTCCACCATATCCCCCTTGCGGAAATTGGCGGCGGAGGCGGCGCCTTGGTTGGAGGCAGCGGAACCGATGGAGCTTTGGCTCTTCAAGCGGGAGGGGCGGGAGCTTTTGATCTGGCCATAGGAGGTGCCGTAGGAGCCGCCCGAACGGCCGCCATAGGAGCTACCATAGCCGCTGCGCTGCTCATAGCGGGGGCGCTGGTAATGCTCCGGTTCATCGCTGGGGTCCGCTTCAAACCGGTACATCTGGCGCAGCCGCTGATGGCCGCTGCCGCATTTCTGCAAAAGCTCCTCGGGGATCTCCCCCACGAAGCGGGAGGGGCGGTTGTTGCTGGTATGGCCGAAGATCATCCGCTGGGCGGCACAGGACAGGGTCAGCTTCTCCTTTGCCCGGGTCATTGCCACATAGCACAGGCGCCGTTCCTCCTCCATCTCCTCGGGATCCCCGATGGAGCGAACGCCGGGAAAGATTCCTTCCTCCATGCCCACCACATAGACATAGGGGAACTCCAAACCCTTGGCAGAGTGCATGGTCATCATCACCACACAGTCCTCCCCCACCTGCTGGCTGTCCAGATCGGTATACAGGGCCACCTCGTCCAGGAAGCCGGCCAGGGTGGGTTCCTCCCCCGCATTTTCCAGATAGCCCTGGATGGAGGATTTCAGCTCCTCCACATTCTCCACCCGGTTGCGGTTCTCCACCGAGTCCTTGGCCTGGAGCGCCATCACATAGCCCGTTGCCGAAATGACCTCCTGATAGAATTCGTCCAAATCCATCTCAAAGGACTTCACCCGCAGCTCCTCGATCATCTGGGAAAAGGCGGCCAGTTTGGCAGCCCCCTTACCCAGCTGGGGATAATCGGCGGCATGCTTTACCACGTCGTAAAGGTGCTTTTCCTCCCGGAATGCGATCTCCTGGGCGGTTTCCAAGGTTCTGGTGCCAATGCCCCGGGCCGGGGTGTTGATAATCCGGCGCAGGCGCAGATCGTCACCGGGGTTGCTGATGACGCAGAGATAGGCCAGCATATCCTTGACCTCCGCCCGGTCGAAGAACCGGGTGCCGCCGATGA
>CAZVVH010000192.1:0-4067 GCA_964630475.1 uncultured Oscillospiraceae bacterium
TCTCTGTCCGCCGCACCGCCACCGCACTGGGCATGCGCACTGAGGCCTCCGGCCGTTATGAAAAGGGGCTGGATCCCATGAACACCTATATGGGCGTTCAGCGGGCCTGTGAATTGGTTGAGCTGCTGGGCTGCGGACAGGTGGTAGACGGCATCATTGATGTAATTGCCGCGGATCAGAATCCCACCACACTCCCCCTGGAGCCTGAGAAGATCAATAAGCTGCTGGGCACGGATATTTCCAAGGAGGATATGGCGAATATCCTGCTGCGCCTGGGCTTCACCCTGGATGGAGACACCATTGTCGTTCCCTCCTGGCGTTCCGATGTGGAGCATTACTCGGATATTGCAGAAGAAGTGGCCCGCTTCTTTGGTTACGACAACCTGCCAACCACGCTGATGCGGGGCGACACCACCCGCGGCGGCCTCTCCAGCCGTCAGAGGGCAGAGCAGCAGGTCTCTGAAATTTGCCGCGCCATGGGCTATTCCGAGATCCTGACGTATTCCTTCATCTCCCCCTCCTACTATGACAAGATCCGTCTGCCCCAGGATTCCCAGCTGCGCCGCAGCATCAGAATTCTCAACCCCCTGGGCGAGGACACTTCTATTATGCGCACCACCGCCATCCCCTCCATGCTGGAGATCATGGTTCGCAACTCCAACTACAACAACAAGGCTGTCCGCCTATTTGAGCTGGCCCGGGTCTACCTGCCCCAGGCGGGCACGGCTATGGCTGATGAAAAGCAGAAAATCGTGTTGGGCGCCTATGGCAACGGCATGAATTTCTTCAAGCTTAAGGGCGCTGCGGAAACCCTGCTGGCCTCCTTCAAGATTGAGAACGTGTCCTTCAAGGCAAACACCACCGACGCAACCTTCCATCCCGGCCGCTGCGCCGACATTCTGATCAATGGCCAGGTGGCCGGCGTCATGGGTGAGCTTCATCCCTTGACCGCCAAGAATTATGATGTGGAGGATAAGCTATATGTGGCTCAGATCGACTTCAACAGCGTTCTGGCAGCCCGCAATATCCTCACCGTATACAAGCCCCTGCCCAAATTCCCCGCTGTCTCCCGGGATATTGCCATTGTCTGCGACGGGGATATTCCTGTGGCCGATCTGCAGGGTTCCATTGAAAAGGCCTCCAAGGGCCTGATCCAGGAGATCGAGCTGTTCGATATTTACACCGGCGCTCCCATCCCCGCAGGCAAGAAGAGCGTAGCCTTCTCTCTGAAGCTGCGCCACGATGACCGCACATTGACCGATGCAGAAGCTGACGAGGAAATCCAGCTGGTGCTGGATCAGCTGAAAACAGACTTCAACGCTGTTCTGCGCTGAGTTTGAAAAATGGATATGCCGGACGCTCATGCGTCCGGCATTTTTCTCTTTACTTTTACGTAAAAATCAAGTATAATATATCTAGGCATATGGCTTTTTCAAAATTGATATGAAATGGAGGCTTGGACCAATGTCCGAATACACTCGCCGCTTTGAAATTGTTCAGGATAAAGAACTGGATAGCAAGGAAGTCCTCCAGGTTGTCTACCGCGCTCTGCAGGAGAAGGGCTACAATCCGATCAATCAGATTGTGGGTTACCTCCTCTCCGAAGATCCCACTTACATTACTAATTACAACAACGCGAGATCCTTGATCCGTCATTTGGATCGTGATGAACTGATGCAGGATTTGGTACGTTCCTATCTGAACCTTTAACTTTCAACAGGCAATGCCGTCTGTGCTGCGCAGGCGGCTTTTTTGCATCCCAATAGGTAAAAATGGCTGCGGCCTCCGGACGAAAGTCCGGAGGCCGCATTTTTTGTTATGTGTTTGTCTGTAATCCGAAGATTAGTCGCACAGCTCATAGATGCCGGCAGCACCCATGCCGCCGCCGATGCACATGGTAATCATGGCATACTTGCCAGCGGTCTCAGGATCCTGCAGATAGTCCAGAGCCTTGCAGGTCAGGAATGCGCCGGTAGCGCCCATAGGATGGCCCAGAGCCAAAGCGCCGCCATAGGGGTTGACCTTCTTGGCATCCCACATCTCCTGGAAGCCGTCCAGATAGGGATCGTTGACAACGTTCTTGATGCAAGCCATAGCCTGAGAAGCAAATGCCTCGTTCAGCTCGATGACGTCCATATCCTTAACGGAGGTCATACCAGCCTGCTTCAGAGCCTTGGGCACGGCATAGACAGGACCCATTCCCATACGGGTAGAGTCGCAGCCAGCAACCTGGAAGGCGATCATCTTAGCGATGGGCTTGATGCCGTGCTCTGCAGCATAGTCAGAATCCATGATCATAACATAAGCAGCAGCGTCAGTGGTCTGAGAAGAAGTAGCAGCGGTAACCTTGCCGCCATCCTCAGCAGCGACGAAGCAGGTCTTCAGGGTAGCCATCTTCTCCATGGAAGTCTTCAGAGTGCCGTCCATGTTAGCCAGAATACCGTCATCATAATCAACAACAGTGCCATCTTCCTTGGTGTAGGGGATGATGGACTTGCCCAGCTTGCCGTTCAGACGAGCCTGAGCAGCGCGGGTGTGGGACTCCAGAGCCATAGCATCCATCTGTTCGCGAGTGAAGCCATAGTCGTTAGCAACGTTCTCGGCCGTCTGGCCCATGGTCATATAGCCGCCGGGATAGTTGTCGATGATCCACTGGTTGCCATAGGTCTGGAAATCATAGGGAGAGAAGCAGCCGGTCATGTACTCGCAGCCGCCGGCAATGCCAACCTTGTACTGGCCAGCGATGATAGCATTGACAACAGTGGAGATAGCCTGCAGACCGGAGGAGCAGAAACGGTTGATGGTCTGAGCAGGAATGCAGTCCCAAGCGGTGCCGCCAGCGCGGTTCACGATCAGACGAGAAGCATTCATGTTCATCTGGTTGATGTGCATTGCGCAGCCGGTGATGACATCGCCAATGTCTTCGATGTGCTCAGCAACATAGGGAACCTTCTCGATCACGCCCTTCAGTGCGACGGCGGAATAATCGACGGGATGAACGTTGTTCAGACCGCCCTTACGGGAACGGGTGCAAGCGGTGCGGCCATAGGCCACAATAACAGGATAGCTCATTGGAATTACCTCCTAAAAAATAATACGTAAGTAGCGGTTATATAAACCGTAATGTCATTATAACACAGCAAGTTTTAAATTGCACTATATTTTGCGAAAAAAGTTTAAAAGAATCAAATTGCTTTCGGCAACGAAACGAAAAAATCATTGCGATATTTCCCACTATCGCGCCAAATTTTTAAGTTAGTGTTTGAAAACGTTTTCATACTGAGATGCCGGCGCAGCCTGTCGCAAAGTCTGCCTCCCCTCCGCCTGAACCAACAAAATATGGGAGCCAATGATTTTTGCAGTTATTTTACCGGTATCTTTTTAAATGAGCGGAGCAATTGCAAGCTGCCAGGCACAGCGACGGTTACTGCGAGCTCAAAAGCCCCTTCGCGCTTCGGTGCGGAGGGACTTTTGTCTATATTGTTCGTATTTAACCCTGTAACATAAGGACTGCTTATGTCAAATATCACAAACCGGTATTTTTATTTGACTGGTTTTTTGTGTTATGATTTGGCCATAAAAGCTGATCGGCCGGTCAGGTTCATCCAGAACAAAGCTTCAATCAAATCATTTCAGAAAGAAAGGTGTTTCTATGCCTCCCGTAATTGATCGTAGCAAGTGCATTTCCTGTGGGATCTGCGCCGATATCTGCTATATGGATGTATTTAAAAAGGCCGAAGATGCAATGACCACTTTATGTGCTATCTCCCCGCCTACCATGGCGACGACTTCGACATCATCCTCCGGGAGGCCATGGAAATGCACAACAGCGCTGAATTGACTGGGGCAGAGTCCGAGATTATCTACCGGCTGAAACGGGCCGTCAGGAAGCTCACCGCCAAGAAATAGTTCCATTAATGCGCAGAGGGGCTGTCTCTTATGATTCCGGAGAATCATTTTGAGACAGCCCCTTTGATTTTCTTATTGATTTTCCATCAGCTTGGCGAAGCCCACCATCATGGTGGCGGTTTCTGCCCGGGTGGCGCTCTTCAGGGGGTTCAGATAGA
>CAZVVH010000193.1:0-4035 GCA_964630475.1 uncultured Oscillospiraceae bacterium
CGCCGCAGGTTCATCCTCAGACAGGGCCGATGGTTCGTCAGCGGGAGCATCGGCTTCCCCATCAGACTGCGCCGCAGGCTCCGTTTCCACCACAGTCTGCTCCGCAGTGGGTTCCGGCAGGACTTCCTCGCCCTCGGCAGCCGCGCCCAGGGGAACGAAGCTGAGAACCATGCAAAGAACCAAAAGCATTGAGAGTGCCTTTTTCATATGTTTCATGTTTCTTACCCTCCTTCGAGTAATTAATATAATGTATATATAAAGCAAAAATCCGAAAATTTTTGCTAATTTCCTCCGCTGAGCTGCTGCTCCGCCAGCCGGCGCAGCTCGTCCACGGTGCGGCAGAGATATGAGGGAATTGCGGAAACCGACCCGGTTTCCGCCACTGCCATGGCCGCGCAGCTATGGCAAAGCTGCTGATTTTTACAGGTTTGACAGACCCCGGACAGGGCCAATCCGCCGCTGACCTCCACCAGCTCCTGCCAGGCGCGGGCAAAGGGGCGGTTCACCAGCTCCACCTTGGGCTGGGGCATCATGCCGCAGGGGGTCAGCCAGCCGTCCCAGGTGATCCAGAAGGAGGCCTTCCCCGCCCGGCAACGAATCCTGCCGTCCAGGGGGTCTACGCAGGACTCGTCCAGCCCCGGGGGCGGGACGCTGCCGCCACGGATGCTGCGCAGGAACTGGAAGTACAGTTCCTCCCCGTTTTGGAGGCGGAACACCTTTAAATGATGGGCCGCCGATTCCTCCGGGGTGAAGCGGTCATTTTGCCCCACCATGCTCTCGTCCCGTCTGACGGGCGGGAACATATAGGTGGCCACTTGCAGGATCAGCTTCCGCTCCTCGGCATAGGAGATCATCTGCTCCAGGTCGGGCAGGTTGTGGGGAGTCAGGGAGCAATTCAGCTTCACCTGAATCCCGGCGGCCTGGAGACCGTTGATGGCGTGATCCACCCGGGCAAAGACGTTTTTCGCGCCGCACAGGGCCTCATAGGCGGCATCGCCGGCTCCGTACAGGGTGATGTTGACCCGCTTGGGGGGCAGGCGCTTTAACCGCTCAATGGCAGCATCGTCGATCAGGGAGCCGTTGGTGTTGATGGAGATCAGGAAGCCCATGGGGACCAGCGCCTCATACAGCTCCCAAAAATCCGGCCACAGGAACGGCTCTCCCCCGGTGAGAAGCAGATAGAGCATCCCCTGCTCCCGGGCCTCCCTGGCGATTTGGAGCCATTGCTCCAGGGTCAGGATGGGGCGGGGCGACGCCTTCACCTCCCCGGCGGTCTTGCGCACGTAGCACATCCGACAGGCGAAGTTGCAGACGGGGGACAGCTCAAAGGTGCCGCTGAGGGGAATCCTGGCTCGGCTGGCCTTGTGATAAATGTAGTCGGTCAGCGGGGCCACCGCCTGTTCAGTCTTTTTGCTCATTGCTCTCCCCTTCCAAGGTGCGCCGCAGCAGCTCCACCGCAGCGGCGTCCGGTGTGCAGGCCAGTTCGCAGATCGGGATTTCGGAGACAAGTCGCTCCACCAGGTCGCAGGCCAGAGACAGTCCCTCCGCGTCCCAGGTGCCGACGGTGACACCGGCGAACACCTTTCTAAATCCCTCCCCTACGCCTAACCGGCGGAGGGAGCAAGCGGGTGCCTGCTTCAGCAGAACCACCGCCCGCACCGGGCAGCACTCGTTCAAGTGACGGTGGGAAGAACCGGCATAGGGGGAGCCATAGGCCAGCCAGCCCTGTTCCGTGGGACGGAGAATGGGCCGGTCCCCGTTAATAAGCCGGGCGCTGCCGTACTTCTCCCACAGGGCCGCCTGGGTGGATTTTCCAATCCCCGAAGGCCCGGAAAAGAGCAGGCCGCCATAGGGGGTGTCCACGCAGGAGGCGTGGAGAAGAAGGCGGTTCTCCCGGAGGAGAAGCTGTTCCCAGCCGCCAAAGGAAAAGCAATTGCCCATGGCGGAGACTAGCTCCCGCTCGGAGTGGAGATATTCCACCAGCACGCATTTTCGGCTCCAATCGGTGGCTGCCCGGGCGAAGCGGAGAAAGCCCTTCATCCCATCGGTGTACCAGCGGGCAAAGCCGCCGGCACCGTCCGAGTACACCTGGTAGCTCTCACACCGGTAAAGGAGCGGGCCTTCCGGCTCAGGCAACGCATTGACCTCCCGGTATTCCACCAGATAGCCCGGCTGGGGGGAATCTGTCAGGAAGGGGGAGAAGGGGGCGGCCTCCGGAAGAACCTCATTCGTCTGAATGGTAATGCCAACTCCGGCGATGGACAGCGGATATCGGTGCGGTTCAGGCATCAGGAGTTGAAGGTTCTCCCGGCTTCGCTGGTGCCACTTGTGTAGCAGTAGGCTTCGATGACATCGATGTTAGTTGAGCAATCATTCCGACTCTCATTGAAGACCGCATCGTTGATACTCCAGAAATCTGGATCTAGGTTTGCATTGCAACTGTTTGTATCAGCGGAATTCATATCAATCCCGCAAGCCGCAATATGCTGACTCAGCTCAAAGCTCTCATAGAAGAGATCCGGCTTTACATATTCTTTCATAGCATTTTCTCCTTTCGAAGGTTTTCCCTTCACTTCTATCATTCCTGTGCCGCCCGGACAGCCTCCGCCGTTCCCAGGTAGCACTCAGCCACATCCAAACCGGCGCTTTCGCCAGCAGGAATTTTATCAATCGGATATGTATAGACCCTTCCGCCAAAATACACATCCTCATCAAACAGACAATGGAAGCTGACGTTCAAACCCGTCAGATCCTGATCTGTCAGATTGCGAATTGTAACCGCTGTCTCCTCCGACCGGATGTCCAGCTGGTCCGCCATCACCGGCTTGTCCGCCTCATAGGAGGCATCGCAGTCGATGGACACGCAGACCGCGGCATCCAAAAGCTCCCCGTTGCTGGTTTCAAAGGCCCACACAGTACGGCCTGCGGGAATATCATCCGCCACAAACCGAAGCTGGGCGCCGTCGTCCAGGGTTACGGTGATCTCCGCCAAATCCAGGAACTCCCCGGATTGGTTGATCAGCTCCAAAGAGGCCACGTCCTCTCCCATCTCGTCGTTGCAGTCGGGGTTTCCCACGGTGGACTGGAACAGGGAATTTACAACCAGCTTCCCCCCATCCAATTCATAGGGGAATACCAGTCCCGGTTCCTTCTCCTCCTCCGGCTGGGCGGTTTCCGCCGCCTCCCCAGAGGGGGAAACGCTTTCCGCGGCAGGCGTCTGAGCGGTCTCCTTGCTCTCTTCCTTTTCCCCGTTGGCATCGGTTTTGCTGCCGCAGGCAGTCAGGGAAAGCAGCAGCATGATCAACGATACCGCCAGGGCCAAATATTGATGTCTCTTGTTCATTTGCTCATCTCGCCTGTTTCCTCTCCGCCTGGTTCCAAAATGCCAAGCTGTCTCAGCTTGTCCAGAAACCCGTGAACATCCCGGGCCGCCGTCTCGCGATCCACATCGTATTCACGCAAGATGCTTTCAATCAGTTCCTCTTCCGTACAATCCTCCCCCAGCTTCTTCCACAGCAGCAGGCCGCTTTCGGTCAGGCTGATCATACCGTGAACCTTCATTGCCATGGGACCCACCGGGATGAGAAGATACTCTCCGGCGATCTCACGCAGTATCATATTTTCAGACGCCTTCACGCTTTCACCTCGGTTCCAAACAGGGGCGCTGTTAAAACGAAGACATCTGACCGCCATAAGCCCCGGTCAGAACTCCGTCCTTCTTTGGATATGATTAATTTCTATTTTAAATATTTTGTTCCCCATTGTCAATATGAATCATTTCCAAAATTATTACCATTTTCTGGCCATATTCACCACCGGAAATTGAAGAATGCACAAGAGTAGGAATTTTTCTTTGCCCGCCTGGTAGGCCGCCCTTTTGGTAACGTTTTTAATATTAATTATTATAAGCAAAAGAACGGCCTGTGTCAACAGGAAAGTGCGGGCGGAGGCCTGTAGCGTTACAATTGATGTGAGACCAAGAGGGTAGAAAAAAGCGATTGAGTTTGTTAGAATAGAGTCACCACAGCCCAAGTC
>CAZVVH010000194.1:0-3992 GCA_964630475.1 uncultured Oscillospiraceae bacterium
GAAGGGATCACTGGTTTTCAAGACCAGCTCCTTAAACCGCTCGGACATCTCTCCATAAATGGCTTCCTGTCAGATGCAAGTGTTATAATACCACAATTCAGGGAGCCTGTCAATACTTTCATATGACCAATTTGTCCATTTTAATTTGAAAAAATTAATTCTGCCTGCTGTTGCAAGCTTCACAGATGCCGCGAAATACCACAGAGCAGCTGTCCAACTGCACCCCCTGATTGGCCTCAGAGAACAGCCGGGCGACCTTTGCGGCATCCCCTTTCAAATCGAAAAGACCTCCGCACCGGTGGCATTCCAAATGTCCATGAGGGGTTGTCACCCCGTCATAGCGATCCACCGGCAGGGGAATACGCGCAACCTTGCCCTGCTGCACCAGCAGGTTCAGGTTGCGATAGACAGTCCCCAGGCTCAGAGCGGAATTCTCGGGCTTCAGCCAATGATAGATCATCTCAGCAGTTGGGTGTTCATTTGTGTTTTTCAGGCACTGATAGATCAGCTCCCGCTGTTTGGAATATCGTTTTCCAACCATGCTTTGTCCCTCTGTTTCCGAATACTAAATTTATTATATATGCTGACGCGGGTATTTTCAAGCTTTTTTCCTGTATAAATCTCCTGATCTCCGGGCTATACTATGTAAGAATCGCCCTGATTCCAAGATATTTGACAGACAGGAGGAAATACTATGAAATTGCGCGCGTGGATGATGGCTGCTGTGCTGGCTTTGGCATTGACCGCCTGCGGCAACAATCGGACAAATGACAATGTCACTGAGCCAAATAACACCACCCGGCCTGTGGAAACCGCGGATTCCACCTATCAGGCTGATTCCAACGGAGAGGTGGAGGATCGGGTGGAAACCACGAACTCCGGAGATAATGCCGGAGATGACCTGGTGGACGCCGTGGAGGATGCCGGCGACAGCGCAGCCGAAGGCGCCAAGGATATCATCAACGGCGTGGAGAACGCGGCGGATGACGTGGGTGATGGGGCCAGAGACCTGATCGACGGTTCGGAGGACACGGTCAATAACGCGGGCAATGCAGCCCGCCGCACCACCACCGGTACCACCAGCCGCACCAATGCTGCCCGCCGGACTGTGCAGTCTGGCACCACGGACGGCAAAACTGTCCGGCCCAGCCGATAAACCGTGGCTCCTCTGTTGTCCCAGAGGAGCCAAATCCATAGGGTTCAGCCCTTGCGGGCCGGATTCGCTTTGGCCCTCCGTTGATTTTTCACAGGCTTAGCCTTGGCCCAGCCAGCTTTCTTCTGGGGCGCATTGCGGGCGGCACCAGCCTGCTTCTCCGACGGGGCTCCCCGCTTGCTTTGGTCCCCGCCGGCCCGCAGGGCCGGGCCTCGGTGGGGAGCGCCGCCCTTTTCCGGGCGATTCCGCTCCCAGGGGGCGGGGCCTTCGGAGGGACGAACCAGACAGTTGGGTCCGTAGCCAATCAGGTCTGTCCGCCCTGCCTTTTTCAGCGCTTCGATTACCAGCCTGCGGTTCTTTGGATTCTTCCATTGCAGCAAGGCGCGCTGCATGGCCTTCTCGTGGGGATCCCGGGCCACATAGACAGACTCCATGGTTCGGGGATCGATGCCTGTATAATACATGCAGGTGGACAGGGTTCCGGGGGTGGGATAGAAGTCCTGTACTTGTTCCGGGTGGGTGTGTTTGGCGTTCAGATACTCCGCCAGGCCAATGGCATCTTCCAGGGTGGATCCTGGGTGAGAACTCATCAGGTAGGGAACCAGAAATTGCTTCTTCTCATAGCGGTCGTTCAGCGTGAAATATCTGTCCAGAAACTTCTCGTAGACCTCGTTGTGGGGCTTGCCCATGTAGTCCAGCACGGAATTGATACAGTGCTCCGGCGCCACCTTCAGCTGGCCCGAGATGTGATATTTCACCAACTCCGCAAAGAACTCGTTGCTTTTGTCCATGAGCATGTAGTCAAACCTGATGCCGGAGCGGACGAACACCTTCTTAACGCCGGGAATCTGCCGCATTTTGCGCAGAAGGGCCAGGTAGTCCGAATGATCCGCATTCACGTTGGGGCAAGGCTCTGGGGTCAGGCAGTTCCGCTTGCACATGCCGTATTTCAGCTGCTTCTCGCAGGAGGGATGGCGGAAATTGGCTGTGGGGCCGCCCACATCGTGGATGTAGCCCTTAAAATCCGGAAGCTGGGTCAGCTCCTTGGTTTCGCGCAAAACGCTTTCCTGGCTTCTGCAAGTGATCATGCGGCCCTGATGATAGGCCAGGGAGCAGAAATTACAGGCACCGATGCAGCCCCGGTTGTGGATGATGGAAAATTTGACCTCTTCGATGGCAGGAACGCCGCCAATGTCCCGATACATGGGGTGCCAGTCCCGCATATAGGGCAGCTCCGCCACATGGTCCAGCTCCTTGGTGGAGAGAGGCATTTGAGGCGGGTTGACCACCAGCCAGCTGTCTCCGTGGGGCTGGAGAATGGCCTTGCCCCGAACCGGGTCGTGCTCTTCGTACTCCACCATATTGGCTTTGGCATAGGCTCCCTTGTCAGAGGAGACCTGTTCGAAGGAGGCCACGGTGACATGGGGATACCTGCAGGTCTCCGGCTCCTTGGTGAGATAACAGGTGCCCCGGACATCGGTGATCTGGCTGACCGGAACCTTGTGAGCCAGCTTCGCTGCAATTTCCAGGCTGGCCCGTTCACCCATACCGTAGGTCAGCAGATCCGCCTGGGCATCCAAAAGAATGGAGCGGCGCACTTTATCATCCCAGTAATCGTAGTGTGCAAAGCGGCGCAGGGAGGCCTCCAATCCGCCAATGATAATGGGCACATCCCAGCCAAAGGCCTCCCGGCACTTATTGGAGTAGACAATGGTGGCCCGGTCGGGACGCAGCCCGGCCTTGCCGCCGGGGGAGTAGAAGTCCTTGCTTCTCCGCTTTTTGGCGGCGGTGTAATGGGCCACCATGGGGTCAATGTTGCCGCCGGAGATCATAATGCCCAGGCGGGGCCTTCCCATGGCCAGGTAGTCGTTTACCGTGCGCCAATCCGGCTGGGCCAGCAGGGCCACCCGATAGCCCGCATCCTCCAGCACCTTGCCAATGACCACCGTGCCGAAGGAGGGGTGATCCACATAGGCGTCGCCGGTAATCAGCAGGAAGTCATACCAGTACCAGCCCCGGTTCAGCATATCCTCTTTGCAAACGGGAAAGAATTCCCGGATTTTCTCTTTCATGGTTCTCAACTCACAATAGAATCTGTTTCGTTTATTCTAACATATTTCCCCTTTTCTGTCATCGGGTTCGGGCTGGTTTTTTCATCCTGGTCCCGGAAGAGAAAATCATTTTGCCAACGGAGAAAAGCTATGCTATGATATCAGTGATCGACCTACACTGGAAGGAATGGAGATTCTTAATATGGACAAATGGCATTTGGAACAGGAGAACGTTATCTTTTCCACCGATACAGACGCATCCTATGAATGTAAGCTTTCTGCCCTTTTCAATTTTATCCAGCGGATCACTACCCGCCAAGCCAAGCTGCTGAAGGTCAGCCGGGATGACGTGCTGGAGAAATATAACGGCTACTGGGTGGCCTTGCGGATCCGCATTTGGCTGAACCGCGCTCCCGTCTGGGGGGAGACCATCAGAACGGTGGCCACCGTCCGGCGTCCCGCGGGCAACCGCCTTTACTGGGACTACGACTTTTATGTCGGAAATGAACACATCGGTGAAGCCACCACCGCATGGGCCATGGTCAGCCAGGAGACGAAAAAATCTATGGACCTGTCCCAGATTGGGGTGCTGCCCCCGGAGGAGCCCCAGGGGGCAAAGACAGTGACCCTGTCCCGTATCACCTTTCCCGTCCCTATGGAGCTGTATGACAGCCGGCGGCTCTATTACAGCGACACCGATATCAACGGCCATGTGAACAATGCCCGGTATGTAGACCTGGCTTGCGACGCGGCGGAGCTGCACCTGCGGCCCAAGGGGGTGTTCCTCC
>CAZVVH010000195.1:0-3990 GCA_964630475.1 uncultured Oscillospiraceae bacterium
AGGGTGGTGGCGGTCAGGTTCTCAATGGCGGACATGGGATGCTCTACGCCGTAGGTGTACAGCTTGGGGTCGGTGATTTCGAAATAGAGCACCGTGTCAATCTGCATGGTGACGTTATCCTTGGTGATAACGGGCTGGGGGGCAAAGTCCACCACCTGCTCCTTCAGGGAGACATGCTTGGCCACACGCTCAATAAAGGGAATTTTGAAGTGGATGCCCACGCTCCAAACGGTGTGGAACGCGCCCAAGCGCTCAATGACGTATGCATGGGATTGCTGGACAATCCGGATATTGCTGGCCAGAATAATCAGAAGAATGACAATAATTGCGATTGCGATAATAATTTTTACTGGCATATAATTACCTCCTTGGATGAGCTGCGGCGGATTGGCCGCAGTCTATATGGGTGTGTCTTTGGATTGGTCTGCCTGCCAGATCAGAGGGACAGGGGTGCGGGGATTGGCTCCACAAAGACCTTGACCCCCTCAATGCGCAGGATCTTAACCTTGGTGCCCTCAGGAATAATCGCTTCCCCCGGGGCACGGGCGGTCCAGATCTTGCCGCCCACCTTGACCTGACCGGTGCCGTTCACATTGTCAATGGGGACAACGACCACGGCGGTGCTGCCAATGATACGGTCTGCATTGGTGGCCTCATGGCGGGGGGTGAAGAACTTCGCGGCCAGCGGCCGTATGATTGCCATCGTGATAACGGAAATGACGGCAAATACAATCACCTGAATCAGCAGAGAGTCTGTCGCAAAGCTGGTGACCAGCGCGGCGACAGCACCAAGGGCAAACCAGATGGAAACCAGCCCGGCAGTCAGTCCTTCGGCAACGGCAAAGACAACCAGCAGAACCAGCCACAGGATGGGCATATAAGTCATTTAAAAAACCTCCTTTCCGGAAATGGCGTTCTGTTTTTGTCCTAATGTTAATATATCACAAGAAATTGTGGGTGTCCACAGAAACAGAGGGAAAATCTCTGTAAAATTTTGAGCAATTTCACAAAAGAAAGAAACCAGTTGATTGGCTCAGCCTACCTGTGGTAAAATAAGGGCAAATGGCAGAAAAAATCGGCTGACCGGGCCGGTTTTTTCATGGAAAGGAAGGAAAAATCATGGCAAATGGTTCTTTTCTGGGGCAGAAAGTGAAGATTACGGTGGTGCGCACGCTGAAATTTGATGACCTTGCCAAGCAGTATGGCCAGATTCGCCCCGGCGAGAATGAGAGCCGGGAGGCGAAAGAAGGGGAGTACATCCCTGCCTGTCCCTTTTTTAAAGAGGGCCAGGAGTTCATTGTCCGCACCGGCGGCAGCGATGAGTGCAAGCCCAAGGGGTTCTGCGACTGGGCCTGGGCGGATGTGTGGAAGGACGTTCTGATGGTGGCCAATAAGGCGGGGATGTGCCCGGATGGGGAGAAGAGCAAGCAGGCGCCCCAGTTTACCTGCTGCACAGACGGCCTGCGGCCTGTCATCTTTACAGTGGAGTCCATGGAGACCGACGATTGACGGGGGAAGTAATGACAAAGGATTTGACGTTTGTAATTCCCTGCCTGATGGGTTTGGAGGGCATTGTGGCGGAGGAGCTGCGCCGCCTGGAGGTGGAGCAGGTGAAGGCGGAAAACGGCCGGGTCACCTGCCAAGGCTCTCTGGCGGATGTTCCGCGGCTGAACCTGAATCTGCGCTGCGGCGCCCGGGTGCTGCTGGAGCTGGGTACGTTCCCGGCGGGGAATTTTGAGATGCTTTTTCAGGGGACGGCCAACCTGCCCTGGGAGGAGTTTATTCCCCTGGACGGCAGCTTCCCGGTAAAGGGGTATACATTAAATTCCAAGCTGCACTCGGTGCCGGCCTGTCAGGCCATTGTTAACAAGGCGGTGGCCCAGCGCCTGGGCAAGGCCTATGGCATGGAGCGGCTCCCAGAGACCGGACACCGGTATCAGGTGCAGTTTTCCATCATTAAGGACGTGGCCAGCCTGTGCCTGGATACCACCGGGGAGGGGCTGTATAAGCGGGGCTATCGCGCCGTGGGAGTGGAGGCCCCCCTGAGGGAGACCTTGGCGGCGGCGTTGGTGATCCTCTCCGGCTACAAGGGGCGGGACCCCTTCTGCGATCCCTTCTGCGGCTCTGGTACCATTCCCATTGAGGCGGCGTTGATCGCTCAAAATCGGGCGCCGGGCCTGAATCGCTCCTTTATCGCCCAACGGTGGAAGTGCCTGGATTCCGGACTGTGGGTACAGGCGGCGGATGAGGCCATGGATAAGGAGTTCCGCGGCAAGCGCTATGAAATCTGGGGCGGAGATCTGAACCCCCATGCGGTGGAGATCGCCAGGAGCAACGCGGTGAAGGCAGAGGTGGAGGAGATTGCCCGCTTTGAGGTGGCAGATGCCACCCAGTTCCACTGGGGCGGGGAATACGGCCGGGTGGTCACCAACCCGCCTTATGGGGAGCGTCTGCTGGAAAAGCAGGAGGCCGAGGAGCTGTACGCTGCCTTCGGTAAGGCCTGCGCCAAGCTTCCCGACAGCTGGCGGGTTCACGTGCTCTCCTCCCATACCGAGTTTGAGCGGGCCTTTGGCCGTCCTGCGGATAAGAAACGCAAGCTGTACAACGGCATGCTGAAGTGCGACCTGTTCACCTATGACCGGGCCGTGGCCAAGCAGAAGGCTCTGTCCCGGAAGCAGGACCTGCGGCATAAGCAGGAGAGCCGGAGGAAAAATCGGAAAAACTGACGTTTTGCAGCGGAGTTTGCTAAAAATTGAGGCAAATTAGCACACGAGTTCACAAAATGTTTTCAAAATGTGAATTGAAAACAGAAGGAAAATAAAGGAAACACGAGAATAAGAAAGAAAATAAAGAAAAATTTTATTCAGAACGGAAAATTCAAGAAAAAACACTGGAAAATCGGAGTTTTAAAACTTGCATAAAGTGTGAAACTGCATTATTATAATAACCGAGGTTAGCACTCCGGGACAATGAGTGCTAACGCCATCAATCGGTTAACAAAATAATAAATATAGATTTTGCAAGGAGGAACAAACCATGAAATTGAAGCCCTTAGCAGACAGAGTGGTAATCAAGATGGCTGAAGCCGAGGAGACTACCAAGAGCGGCCTGATCCTGGCCGCATCCGCAAAGGAAAAGCCCGAGGTGGCGGAGGTCCTGGCTGTAGGCCCCGGCGGCGTTGTCAACGGCAAGGAAGTCAAGATGGAAGTTGCCGTGGGTGACAAGGTCATCGTGGGCAAGTATGCCGGCACCAATGTGAAGGTTGACGGCGAAGAGCTGATTATTGTCCGCCAGGATGAGATCCTGGCCATTGTGGAATAATTCCAAGGAGGAACGCGATTATGGCTAAAATGATTTGTTACGGCGAGGAAGCTCGTCATGCACTGGAGCGCGGCGTAAACCAGCTGGCTGACACTGTTAAGATCACCATGGGTCCCAAGGGCCGCAACGTGGTGCTGGAGAAGAAGTTTGGCTCTCCCCTGATCACCAATGATGGCGTCACCATCGCAAAGGAGATCGAGCTGGAGGATCCCTTTGAGAATATGGGCGCTCAGCTGGTGAAGGAAGTCGCCACCAAGACCAATGATGTCGCCGGCGACGGTACCACCACCGCCACCCTGCTGGCTCAGGCTATCGTCCGCGAGGGCCTGAAAAACCTGGCTGCCGGCGCGAACCCCATGGTTATGAAGAAGGGCATAGCAAAGGCCACTGCCGCCGCTGTTGAAGCGATTCGCTCCAACTCCAAGCCCGTCAACGGCGCGGATGACATTGCCCGGGTAGGAGCAATCTCCTCCAGCGACGATACCATTGGTAAGCTGATTGCCGAGGCTATGGAGAAGGTTTCCTCCGACGGCGTAATCACCATTGAGGAATCCAAGACTGCTGAGACTTACACCGAGGTTGTGGAAGGCATGCAGTTCGACCGAGGCTATTTTACCCCCTATATGGTGACCGACACCGAGAAGATGGAAGCGGTTCTGGATGACGCCC
>CAZVVH010000196.1:0-3944 GCA_964630475.1 uncultured Oscillospiraceae bacterium
TTGTGGTGGCCATCGCCAACGAGCTGCAAATCCCCGTGAAGTATGTGGGGGTGGGCGAAGGCATGGATGATCTGCTGGCTTTCAACCCGGAGCAATATGTGGAAGCATTGATTTAAGGGGAGGGAATACAGATGGAATACAAAAGACTGGACGGCCGGGCATTGGACGAGCTGCGCCCGGTGGAGATCATACCCCATGTCAACAAGTTTGCGGAAGGCTCCTGTCTGATTAAGAGCGGCAATACCCAGGTTTATATTACCGCCTCAGTATCCCCCAAGGTGCCGCCCCATGTGCCGGAGGGGGAGGGCTGGGTCACCGCCGAATACAACATGCTGCCCCGGGCCAACCGGGACCGCAGCAAGCGGGACATCGCCAAGTTGAAGCTGAATGGCCGTTCCGCGGAAATCCAGCGGCTCATCGGCCGTTCCCTGCGCTCTGCTGTGGATATGAAGAAGCTTGGCCCCTGGAATATTACCGTGGACTGCGACGTGCTCCAGGGGGACGGCGGCACCCGCACCGCCTCCATCACCGGCGGCTTTGTGGCCATGGTGCTGGCCTTCCAGAGGATGCAGCGGGAGGGCAAGCTGGAAGAGCTGCCCATTAAGACCTTTGTGGCCGCTGTCTCCGCCGGCGTGGTGGACGATGTGCCCATGCTGGATTTGCAGTATTATGAGGATTCCCGGGCCATGGTGGATTTGAATTGCGTTATGACCGCAGAGGGCAAGCTGATTGAGATCCAGGGCACCGGCGAGGGAAGGCCCTTTTCTCTGGAAGAGCAGCAGGAGCTGGTTCGCCTCTGCGCCAAGGGCATCCGGGAGCTGAACGCAAAGCAGAAGGCTATCCTGGGCCAGCTGTGAGGGACGGATTATGAAAGCGGTATTGGCAAGCAACAATCCGGGTAAGCTGAGGGAACTGAATGCCATCCTATCCGGACTTGGCGTGGAGGTGATCTCCCAGCGGGAGGCCGGATATGACCTGGATGTGGAGGAGAACGGCGCCACTTTTGAGGAAAATTCCTACCTGAAAGCCTGGGCCGCCTGTCAGGCCAGTGGGATGATCGCCATTGCGGACGACTCAGGCCTGGTGGTGGATGCCCTGGGCGGCGCACCGGGGGTGTACTCTGCCCGGTATGGCTCCCCTGAGCTGGACGACGCAGGGCGAACTGCCCTCCTGCTGAAAAACATGGAGGGGAAGGAGAACCGGGCCTGCCGGTTTGTCTCTGTCATCACCTGCTGCTTTCCTGACGGGCGGAAGCTGGTGGCCCGGGGAGCCTGCGAGGGCCAGGTGGGCTTCACGCCCACAGGGGAGAACGGCTTTGGCTATGACCCCATTTTCTATCTTCCCGAAAAGGGGAGAACCTTTGCTCAGCTTTCCGATCAGGAGAAGAATGCCATATCCCACCGGGGACGGGCAATTGCAAAGCTGGCGGAGCTGCTGAAGGAGGAGCTTTGAAACTATAGAAACGAAGAGGAAGACAATCTATGGAAATTAACAGCAAACAGCGGGCCCAGCTGCGCGGCCTGGCCAACAGCACCGAGGTCATCCTGCATATCGGCAAGGACGGCATCACCGAGAACGTGGTCAAGCAGGCCGATGAGGCATTGGAGGCCCGGGAACTCATCAAGTGTAAGGTGCTGGAAAACAGCATGCTCACCGCCCGGGAGGCCTGCGACCAGCTTTCCGTGCTGACCCGCAGCGAGCCGGTGCAGGTCATCGGCACCAAATTTATCCTGTACCGGGAAAGCCATAAGCCCGGCAAGACGGACAAGATCGTCTTGGTGAAGGATAAGAAAAAGAGATAATCACAACTGAGGGGTGAAATGCGTTGAAAATTGGGATTTACGGGGGCACCTTTAACCCCATCCACATGGGGCATATAATCGCGGCGCAGACGGCGGCGGCTATATTGGGGCTGGAAAAGCTGCTGCTGGTCCCGGCGGGGATCCCGCCCCACAAGGCGCTACCCGATCAGACGCCCTCACCGGAGCACCGGCTGAACATGACAAACATCGCCGCGGACCGTATGGCCATGCGCATTCCGGTGGAGGTGCTGGATCTGGAAATCCGGCGGGAGGGGAAGAGCTATACCAGCGATACCCTGCGCTTCCTGAAGGGGAAATACCCGGAGGACGAGCTTTGGCTGATGATGGGCACGGATATGTTCCTGTCCCTGCACACCTGGCATGAGCCGGAGGTGATTCTGTCCCTGGCCGGGATCTGCGCTTTCGGGCGGACAAAGCAGGACGGGGAGGAACTGCTTGAGCCCCAGCGGGAGTACCTGATTGAGACCTATCAGACCGAGGTGGTCACCATCATTCTGCCCTACGTGATGGATATCTCCTCTACCCAGCTGCGCCGGCAGCTGGCCAACCAAGAGCAGCCGGTGGAGCTGGAAGAATCTGTCTATGGCTATATCCTCCGCCATGGCCTTTACGGCACCCATGCGGACCTGACAAAGCTGACCTACCCCAAGCTGCGGGCGGCCTCCTATTCCATGATTAAGGCCAAGCGGATTCCCCATATACAGGGCACCGAGAAGGAGGCAGTGAAGCTAGCCGGGCGCTGGGGCGTGGACGAGGATTTGGCCCGAACCGCCGCCATTCTCCACGACTGCACCAAATATTTGAACCTGGAAGAACAGTTGAAATTATGCAATAAATATGGTATCCTGTTAGACGCTATGGAGCAAACCACCCTGAAACTTCTCCATTCCAAGACCGGAGCCGGGGTTGCCAGGGAGGTTTTCGGCGTCTGCGACGAAATCTATGAGGCCATTTTCTGGCACACCACCGGCAAGGCGGATATGACCCGTCTGGAAAAGGTGATCTATATTGCCGATTATATGGAGCCGAGCCGGGATTTCCCCGGAGTGGAAAAGCTGCGGGCCTTGGCCTATGAGGACCTGGATGCCGCGGTGCTTTTGGGCTTGGAAATGGGCATTGAAGAAATGGAAAAGATGGGCAATCCGGTCCATTACCGGACGGTGGAGGCCAGAGATTGGCTGAAGGCCCGCCTGAGATAAAGATACAAAATCGTTTGAAGATAGAAAGCGAGGAAGGATATGGCAGAATCGAAAGAGTTTGCGCTGGCGCTGGCAAAGGCGCTGGACAGCAAGAAGGGCAGAAAGATCAGTGTGCTCAAAACCGGCGAGCTGACCACTATTGCAGAGTACTTTGTGATCTGCACCGCCAGTTCCACTACGCAGATTCGCGCCCTGGCTGACGAATGTGAAAAGATCGCGGATCAGCTGGGGGAGGAGCTGCACCACAGAGAGGGCCATGGCGGAGAATGGGAGCTGCTGGATTTCTCCGACGTGGTGGTTCACCTCTTTATGGAGGAGGCCAGAGCGTTTTACAATCTGGAGCGCCTGTGGGGGGATGCGGCCCCCGTTGACCTGACCGGCGTGATGCAGCCGAATTGAATTCAGTCATCAACACTTTAAGAAAGAGTGATTTAAGTTGAACAAGTATAATTTCGCGGAAATCGAAAAGAAATGGCAGGATCGCTGGAAGGAGACCAATGCCTTCGCCGCCTCCAACCACAGCGACAAGCCCAAGTTCTATGCCCTGGTGGAGTTTCCCTATCCCTCTGCTGCGGGCTTGCATGTGGGACATCCCCGTCCCTATACCGCCATGGACGTCATCGCCAGAAAGCGCCGCATGAATGGCTATAACGTGCTGTTCCCCATTGGCTATGACGCCTTCGGCCTGCCCACGGAGAATTTTGCCATTAAGAACCACATTCATCCCGCCATCGTTACCAAGCAGAACATTGAGAATTTCACCCGCCAGCTGCACATGCTGGGCTATTCCTTTGACTGGGACCGGGTGGTGGACACCACCAACCCCAGCTACTACAAGTGGACTCAGTGGATTTTCCTACAGCTGTTCAAGCAGGGCCTGGCCTATAAGACCTCCATGCCCGTGAACTGGTGCACCTCCTGC
>CAZVVH010000197.1:0-3929 GCA_964630475.1 uncultured Oscillospiraceae bacterium
CACAACTTTCGATTATTGGTTTATATCTCTACCCCAACTATTGACATAGAGCCAAAATTTCTCTGAACATTCCGCAAAACAGCGGCGAAGCGATAGAAACCCGCTCCGCCGCTGTGGACATTTGCTTTTTCATAAGCTCCCGGTAAAAACAGGGGCTTCATCGGGAAACCGGATCAGACCGTGCGCAGGAAGCGCAGGAAGCCCTCCTGCCCCTCCGGGGTGCGCTTGTAGACACCGGCATGCTCCAGCACCTGGGCAAATACCAGGCCGGTCTCCCTCTGCACGATCTGCAGGGCATTTTCCCTGGTGACGGTGTAGCTGCCACGGAACCCCTCCGCCCAGTCCGCATGCTTCTCTGTCAGAGGATTTGCCCGCAGGTCCCCTCCGGAAGCCAGGGTATCCGCCACGGCGGCCAGCTCCTCCTTCAGGCGGGCGGGCAGGACTGCCAGGCCCATCACTTCAATCAGGCCGATGTTCTCCTTCTTGATGTGGTGCAGCTCGGCGTGAGGATGGTACAGTCCCAGCGGGTGCTCCTCAGTGGTCAGGTTATTTCGCAGCACCAAATCCAGCTCGTACCTGCCATCCCGCATGCGGGCAATGGGGGTGATGGTATTGTGGGGCACCCCAGCGGTCTCAGCAAAGACCATGGCATCTTCATCGGTATAGCCCCGCCAGGCTGTGAGAATCCGATCTGCCAGCTCGATAAGCCGTTCCGGCTCCGCACAGGCAATGCGCACCACCGACATGGGCCATTTGACAATGCCGGCGGTCACGTCCTCAAACCCCGGGAAGGTGACGGGAACCTCCATAGGCGCCCGCTCCATGGCAAAGGTATAGCGCCCGCCCTGGAAGTGGTCATGGGCCAAGATGGAGCCGCCCACAATGGGCAAATCCGCGTTGGAGCCTACAAAGTAATGGGGGAACTGGCGGATGAAATCCAACAGCTTTCCAAAGCAGGCCCGGTCGATTTTCATTGGGGTGTGCTCCCGGTTGAAGCAGATGCAATGCTCGTTGTAGTACACATAAGGGGAATACTGCAAAAACCAGGGGGAACCGTTGATAGTGATGGGCACCACCCGATGATTCTGCCGGGCGGGATGGTTGACCCGCCCCGCATAGCCCTCATTTTCCACACACAGCTGGCACCGGGGATAGCTGGAGGCGGGCAGATTCCGGGCGGCGGCGATGGCCTTGGGGTCCTTTTCCGGCTTGGACAGGTTGATGGTAATGTCCATGACGCCGTATTCCGTCTCCGCCTTCCACTGCATATCCTTTGCAATGCGGTTCCGGCGGATGTAGTTGGTATCCTGGCTGAACTGATAGTACCAGTCCGTGGCCGCCTGGGGAGCCTGGCGGTACAAATCCCGGAAGCGTGCAACCACCTGGGCAGGTCGGGGCGTCAGCCGCCCCATCAGCCCGGTATCGAACAGATCCCGATATACTACGGAATTCTCTGTCAGCACGCCCCGGGCATAGGCATCGTCCAGCAGCTCGTCCAGCACAGCAGACAGGTGAATTTCCCCCCACTCCCGTCCAGGATCGGCATAGCTGTCCAGCTTCAAGGTATCCAGAATGGTGTTGATGGCCCAAATAAATTCATTCTCCTCAATCAGGCCAGTACGCAGGGCATAGGTCGCCAGCTTGGAGACCGCTTCGTCGATCATTGGGAGCACTTCCTTTCAGGCAAAATGACACAGCCACCCTGAGGACGGATATGCAGGACATGGCAGCTGCCGGGGCCAAGCAGGGCCTCCATGCCGGCCTTAAAACTTGTCAGCTTTTCGTTGGGAACAAAGGCCTGAATGGTGCCGGCAAACCCCCCGCCATGAACCCGAATGGCTCCGGCGCCGTCCAGAAGCTCCCGGCCCACCGCCAGCGCCAGTGGAATGGCCTGCTGTCTGGGGTGAGAAATGGACCAGGTATTTTGCAGGTTCAGCGCGGAGGAAACTCCGGAGGCGTTGACCAGAGACAGGAACCTCTGGAAATCCCCTGCCTCCAGTGCCTGGGCCTCAGCTACCGCCCTGCGGTCATCATCATAATAGTGAATGGCCCGCAGCACCGCCCGATCGCCGCAGTGGGTGCGCAGGGCGGGAATAGCAGCCCGGAACTTCTCCTCTGGCACCTCCCGGAGCACCGCTTTTCCGAAGTACCCGGCCACAGCACCCATCTCCCTAGTGATGTCGGCATAATCGCTGGTCAGGTCGGCGTGGCAGGAACCGGTATCCACAATGCACAGGGCATGCCCGGAGGCGGAAAAATCAAAGCCGGCCTTCCGCGCCACAGGGGACGCGGGATCCGCAAAATCAATGGAAACCGCGCCGCCCACGGAGGCTCCCATCTGGTCCATAAGGCCGCAGGGCTTGCCAAAGTAGACGTTCTCCGCATACTGGCCGATTTTCGCGATCTGAATGGGATCCAGCTGGCCGTTACAGCAGAAATGGTTCAGGATATTGCCGATCAGCACCTCATAGGCCGCAGAGGAGGACAGCCCGGAGCCGGAGAGTACGGTGGACGTGGAAAAGGCATCAAAGCCCGAGATCTCATAGCCCAGCTCCCGGATTTTCGCGGCCACACCTCGGACCAGCGCCTGAGACGTGTTCTCCTCCTCCTGCCGGGGAAGCAGCTTATTCAGTTCCACCTCCAGGTCGGGATAGCCCTCAGAATGAATGCGGATCACATCCAGGCCGTTGCGCGCCGCGCAAGCCAGCATGTCTAAATCCACACTGCCGCAGAGCACATGCCCGTGCTGGTGGTCGGTGTGGTTTCCTCCGATCTCCGTCCGCCCGGGGCCGCTGAACAGTGCCACAGAAGCGCTCTCTGAGGGCGCGAAGGTATTCTGAAATCCCTCCACCACCCGCAATGCCCGGTCCCGCGCCTGATCCAGGCTGGTTCGGCTTCCGTCTAAAGCGTATAAGGCCGCCAGGGCTTCGTCGTAAACGCCGGCTTTCAGCCCTTCATATAATGTCTTACAAGAACCCAAAGGAGTCACCTCGTTTTTCCAGTTTGATACAGCGGACTTTGTCTTTGATAGGGAAACAGGATTAAAAATCGTAGACCCTGCAGACCGGCGCGTCAGCGGAAGAGGACACCTCGTCATACCAGATCAGGTTGTTGCCGGAGGTCTCATCAAACAGCTGGATCAGGCCGGGCTGCGTGGTGAAGTTGACCTCGCTGCCGGTGGAGACGTCCACGGACAGGTCCACCGTGGGGATAACCATGACCACTTCGTCGCCCTGGCAATCGGTATGCAGATGGACCTCGGCACCCATCATCTCGGAGACCACGATCTTGGCCTTCAGATCGCCCTGGCCCACAGTGACATAGTTGGGACGGATGCCGCAGACGATGTTGCAGGGCTGCTGGCCGTTCTGCTTCAGCGCCTTCTGCTGGAACTCATCCAGCTTAAACCTGACGCCCTTGATATCGGCATAATACACGCCGTTCTCCAGCAGCAGCTTGCTGTTGTAGAAGAAGTTCATCACGGGCATGCCGATAAAGCCAGCCACGAACAGGTTCACGGGCTTGTTAAACACATCCTGAGGAGTGCCGATCTGGTTCACATAGCCGTCCTTCATAATCACGATACGATCGCCCAGGGTCATGGCCTCGGTCTGGTCGTGGGTAACATACATGAAGGTGGTGTTAATTCTCTGGCGCAGCTTGATGATCTCAGCGCGCATTTGGTTACGCAGCTTGGCGTCCAGGTTGGACAGAGGTTCGTCCATCAGGAACACCTTGGGCTCACGGACGATGGCGCGGCCGATGGCCACACGCTGCCGCTGGCCGCCGGACAGGGCCTTGGGCTTGCGCTCCAGGTACTGGGTGATGTCCAGGATCTCGGCGGCCTCCTTGACGCGGCGGTCGATCTCGTCCTTGGGGAACTTGCGCAGCTTCAGAGCGAAAGCCATGTTCTCATAGACGGTCATATG
>CAZVVH010000198.1:0-3926 GCA_964630475.1 uncultured Oscillospiraceae bacterium
TCATCAAAACCGCCGACTACCTGATTGACTTAGGCCCAGAGGGAGGCGCAGGGGGCGGTTCCATTGTCTGCACCGGCACCCCGGAGCAAGTGGCCCAGTGCCCGGAATCCTACACCGGCCACTATCTGAACTCCATGCTGGAATCCCATCGGGAGCCCCGCCATGATGATCTGGATTGACGCGGACGCCTGCCCGGTGAAGGAGATTGTCCTCCGCCTGGCTAAGGGACGCCGGCTGCCGGTGACCATGGTCTGCGACACCAGCCACCAGCTATGGGACAGTTATGCCACCGTCCTGACGGTTGACCGCCACGGGGACTCCGCCGATCTGGCCATTCTGAACCGGGCGGCCAAGGGGGACATCCTGGTGACGCAGGACTATGGTCTGGCAGCCCTGGCCCTGGGAAAGGGGCTGTACGCTATACACCAGAGCGGCATGGAGTTCACCGGCGAAAACATTGACGAGCTGCTCTTCACCCGGGCCTTGTCCGGGAAGCTGCGCCGGGCGGGCAGGCGCACCGGCGGGCCAAAAAAGCGCACACGGGAGAATGATCGGTCTTTTGAGATTGCCTTTGACCGGCTTCTGGACCGGATCACCGCTCCAGGAGGCTGAGCGCAAATTTTACTTGTCAGCCCAGCCCCACTTATGGTAGAATAAATTATCTGTACATTCTTCTGATAATTCAACTTTACGCAAAGGAGTTCGCATCCATGGCCTGGTTCACCAGTACGCTTGCCGGAAAATATATACTGACCCTGCTTCTGGCAATGGTACCTGTGGCAGAGCTTCGCGCCGCCATCCCCTTCGGCGTGGCCCTGGGGATTCCGGTTCCCCACGCGGTTCTGTTGAGCATTGCCGGCAATCTGATCCCCTCGCCTCTGATCATTATCTTTATTCGCCAGGTTTTTAGCCACATGCGCCGCTGGAGCCCCCGGCTGGATCATCTGATCTCCCGCCTGGAAACCCGGGCCCATCTCAAGGGCGACAAGGTGCGCAAGTACGGCTTTATCGGCCTGTGCATCCTGGTGGCCATCCCTCTGCCCGGCACCGGGGCCTGGACTGGCTCCCTGGTGGCCGCCCTGCTGGACATGCGCCTGCGCAAAGCGATGCCCGCCATTATCCTGGGCGTCTGTATCGCCGCAACCATCGTCACCTGCGTGACCTATGGGGTCACCTCCATCCTGTAACCGACGCACCACTTCCGCCCTTCCGTCATAGACTGAGGCGGAGGTGGTTTCATGTCTGCGCTGGATATTCTGATCGCGCTGTTCGCCGCCATCGGCATCCTTGCCGTGCTGTGGCTTATTATCGGAAAGCTTTTCACCCCTGCCCCCGCCGTCTCCTCCAGCCTGCTTCAGGTTCTCCCCGCTTCCGGGGACGGCCACCAGCTGGAGGGGCAGGTGCGCGCCATCCTCTGGCAGAACTACTGTCAGAGCATCTCCTGTCCGCTGATCCTGGCGGACTGCGGATTGAACGCGGAAGGCCTGAAAGCGGCCCACTGTTTAACCCGCCGCTGGCCAGCCGTCCATATCTGCAAGCCGGAGGAGCTGGGCGCCCTGCTGTCCCAAACGGATGGCAAATCCATAGACTGACCATTTTACGAAAGAAGGTGACATCATGTCTGACCCCGAGGAACGGGACTCCCTGGACGGAACTGTGGATACCGTCATTTATCAAAATGAGGAGAACGGTTATACCGTCCTCCGCCTGGAGCAGGAGTCCGAAGTCTATACCGTAGTAGGCTGTATGCCCGGGGTGTCCGCCGGCGAGGAGATCTGTGTCACCGGAACCTGGACCCGCCACCCCACCTTTGGCCCTCAGTTTAAGGCTGAGGCGGTTGAGCGGAGGATCCCATCCTCCACCAAGGCCATTTTCAACTATCTGGCCTCCGGCATTGTCAAGGGCATCGGCGCCATGACCGCCCGCCGCATTGTGGACGCCTTTGGGGAGGACTCGCTGGACATCATTGAGCACCATCCCGACCAGCTGGCCACCATCAAAGGTATTAGCAAAAAGAAGGCTGTGGAGATCAGCGCCAACTTTCAGCAGCAGGTGGGTATGCGGCACCTGATGGAATTTCTCACCCGGCACGAGCTGCCGGTTTCTCTGGGTACGGCGCTGTGGCGGCAATTTGGCCAAGATGCCCTGGCTATTATCCAGGCCAATCCCTATCTGCTGGTGGGGGAGCCGTACCGGGTGCGCTTTGCCGCCGCGGATGCCTTGGCCCTGTCTCTGGGGATCGGGGCCGATGACGCCATGCGGGCGGAGGCTGGCGTCATCTTCGAGCTGTCCCACAACCTGGGCAACGGCCATGTGTTTTTACCCGCCAACAAGCTGGTTCCCGCCAGCAGCAAGCTGCTGGGCCTGCCGGAAGAGCCAATCTCCAATGCCCTGGACAGCCTGGTGGAGCAAGGCCGCATTGTCCGGGAACCCATTGCCGGGGAGGACGCCTGCTATCTGACTAGCCTGTACCACTCCGAAGTGGAGGTGGCCAGCCGACTGGCTGAAATGGCCCGTCAGGAGCTTCTCCCTCCGGACAACATTGACGGAATTATCCGCCGCATCGAACGGGAACAGCATATCAAATACGCCCCTCAACAGCGGGAGGCGGTGGTGCTGGCCGCCAAGCGCCAGGTCATGCTGCTGACCGGCGGGCCCGGCACTGGCAAGACCACCTCTCTGCGGGGGATTCTGGAACTGTTCAGCGCCATCGGCCTGAAAACCGCTCTGGCCGCCCCCACCGGCCGGGCCGCCAAACGGCTGGGCGATCTCTGCGGCACCGAGGCCGCCACCATTCACCGTCTGCTGGAAACCGGCTTTGACAATGAGACCGGCGAGCTGGCCTTCAGCAAGAACGAGTCCGACCCCCTGGATGTAGGGGCTGTCATCGTGGATGAGACCTCCATGGTAGATCTCCCCCTGATGGACGCCCTGCTGGCGGCGCTGAAGGGAGACTGCCGCCTGATACTGGTCGGCGACCCGGATCAGTTGCCCTCCGTTGGCCCCGGCAACCTGTTTTCCGACCTAATTCGCAGCGGAACAATCCCTGCCGTCCGCCTGACCGAGATCTTCCGCCAGGCCCAGCAGTCTGCCATTGTGATGAACGCCCACAGCGTCAACCAGGGACAGCTTCCCGCCCTCAGCAACCGGGCCACCAGTGATTTCTTCTTTATGCGCCGGACAGACCCCCAGCGGGCAGTGGAGACCATTGTGGAGCTGTGTAAAACCCGCCTGCCGGAGCATATGGGGATTCCCTCCGATCAGATTCAGGTGCTCTCCCCCACCCGGAAATTCGACACTGGCACCCGGAATTTGAACATCGCCCTCCAGGCGGCACTAAATCCCCCCTCCCCCGGCAAAAACGAACGCAAGTACTCCTCCTTTACCTATCGGGAGGGGGACCGTGTTATGCAAATCAAAAACAATTACGATATCATGTGGCGGAAAAAGGGCCAGCTTCGGGGCGGCATGGGGATCTTCAACGGAGATGTGGGCTTTATCGAGTCCATTGACCCCCGGGGAGAAACCATTCTGGTGAACTTTGACGACCGCATGGTGGAATATACCCCCGACATGCTCAGCGAGCTGGAACCCGCCTTTGCCATGACGGTACATAAATCCCAGGGCAGCGAATATCGGGCGGTGGTGCTGGCCGCTTTGGATGGCGCACCTATGCTCCTCTCCCGGGGGGTGCTCTATACCGCCATCACCCGGGCCAAGGAGCTGCTCATCATTGTGGGCGACGATCAGGTGGTGGCCCATATGTGCGCCAATAACCGCCAGGCCAGGCGCTATTCCGGCCTGCGGGCCAGGTTGGCGAAGGGGATTCAGTAAATAAAGAAGGAGAATTGTCCAGCGGGCAATTCTCCTTAGAGCTTGTCGAAAAACTCGACAAGCTCTCTCGAAAATGCAAGCATTTTCTCGAA
>CAZVVH010000199.1:0-3908 GCA_964630475.1 uncultured Oscillospiraceae bacterium
CACCATGCCCCAGTGGGCCGGTTCCTCCTGGTATTTCCTGCGCTATATGGATCCGGACAACGACGACGCCCTGGCCTCCAAGGAGGCCCTGGACTATTGGGGCCAGGTGGACTGGTATAACGGCGGCATGGAGCACACCACCCTGCACCTGCTGTACTCCCGCTTTTGGAACAACTTCCTCCATGATATCGGCGTGATCCCCTATGCAGAGCCTTATGCCAAGCGCACATCCCATGGCATGATCCTGGGCAGGAATCCCCACTATATCGAGTATGCCAAGGATGAAGCCCAGCGCCAGGAGTGGATTGAGAAGTATGGCAATCAGGTTTACCGTCCCTCAGTGAAGATGTCCAAGTCCCTGGGCAACGTGGTGAACCCTGACGATGTGATCAAAGCCTATGGCTCTGATACCATGCGCCTGTATATCATGTTTATCGGTGACTTTGAAAAGACTGCCACCTGGTCTGACGAGGCGGTGAAGGGCTGCAAGAAGTTCCTGGACCGTGTCTGGAACCTGTATGAGAAGGCGGCGGATGGCAGCGAATACTCCAAGGAGAACGAGTCCGCCATCCACAAGGCCATTATGAAGGTCTCCAATGATATCGAGGCCATGAAGTTTAACACCGCCATTGCCACCCTGATGGCCCTGGTCAATGACTTCTATGCAAAGGGCCTGAACAAGGCGGACTATAAGGCCCTGCTGCTGATGCTGTCCCCCTTCGCTCCCCATATGTGCGAGGAACTGTGGGAGATGAGCGGCGAGCCGGAGATGATCTGCCATGCCCAGTGGCCCGTCTATGATGAGAGCAAGACCATCGCGGCCGTAGCTCAGGTGGCGGTTCAGGTGGCCGGCAAGCTGAGGACGAATATCTCTGTGCCCGCCGACTCTGAGGATGACGCTGTGGTTGCCGCAGCCATGGCCGACGGAAAGATCGCCAGGCTGGCGGAGGGCAAGACCCTGGTCAAATCCATCGTTGTCCGCGATAAGCAGAAGCAGCTGAAGCTGGTGAACCTGGTCCTGAAGTAAAATAGCGGGTATTCGGGTGTCGGAGCTATTTTTGAAAATTTGAAAAATAGCTATTGACATTACCCCTCAATTTGCGTATAATACTAATGTTAAAGCCATCAATATATGGCCCTTAGTGTCTGCAAAATCCCCATAGGCACATTGGAGGGAGGGAAAATAAATGTCTGAAGTCCGCGTTAGAGAAGGCGAATCCCTGGACAGCGCTCTGAAGCGCTTTAAGCGCAGCTGCGCTAAGTCCGGCGTTCTGGCCGAGGTTCGCAAGCGTGAATGTTATGAAAGCCCCAGCGTCAAGCGCCGCAAGAAGTCTGAGGCCGCCAGAAAGAACCGTAAAAAGTATTATTAATGAACCGGCAAACCTCTCCGCGCCAGCGGAGAGGTTTTTCTTACGCTTTTTCAGAATTGGCTGCCTATCTCAGCAGCTCCGGGAGGAAGCTTGCTATCTCGGGGTAAGCCAGCAGGCAGGCGGGCACCTTCAGCGCCCCTGCCAGCTGGAGCTTCTTTCGGATGGAATTTTTGTCGTCAAAGAGGACAAAGCGCACCCGGCCGTCCCGGCCCATCCAGGTGAAGTAGTGGGCGCAAAGCTCTGAGGAGAAGTAGATGCGGGGCCGCAGGCCGGACAGGCGCTGGTTCAGCTCCTCCTCTGACAGCGGAGTTCCGCTGCCCTTGGGGGCGGGCAGGCGGAATTCCTCTGCGCAGCGCTCAATGGCCAGCACCACCCGCTCCATGCCAAAGCTGTTTCCCGCCTCAGTGATGCGGCCCCGGAGGGTTCCTCCGGAGATGGCGGAGGAGATCAGCACCTTTGCGCTGGGGATGGCATTTCCCCAGCGCTCGGGCACGTAAAAGGACAGCTTCCGCTGGGATAGGGCGGACCCCAGCTGAACGGTGACCTGACGAAGGACGGGGGAAGATTCCCCCTCCCAGTTGGCAATGACGCCGGTGAACCCACGGGCGGACAGCTCCCGCAGAACCTCCCGCACAAATTGACCGGGATAGCCAGGCCGGCTGGCATCAAAGCCCTGGTTGTCAATCATCAGCAGGCCGCCCCGCAGGTTATTTGCCAGCTGGGCGCGGAGGAGATGGAGCCCGGGGCCAAGCCGATAGGCCATGGAGGCCACGGAAAGCCCAGAGGCTTGGGCGGGCTGCACCTGGGCAGGCGGGGCGGAGAGAATGAGAGTGGGAGAATAGTCGCTCATAGGAAGAAGAACCCCCTTGTTCCAGCTGAAAGAATCCGTTATAATAATTAAATATGAATCACTGAATCAGTATATTCATACCACCCTAAGAGACAGAACCCCGGAGGAAGCGTTATGGCCATTTCTTTTGTACCCAAGCGGATTTATTCCAGCGTCTTTGACCTGAAGCCCGACGAGCTGACAGAGGAAGGGGTCCGGGTGATCTTTGCCGACCTGGATAATACGCTGGTGCGCTATGCCCAAAGGACCGCCACCCCGGAGATTGTTGCCTGGAAGGAGGAACTGGAGGCAGCGGGAATCCGCCTGTTTCTGGTTTCCAACAGCCGGAAGCCCACCAGGGCCTCCGATTTCAGCGAGAGCCTGGGCATCGACTTTATCGGCCATGCGGGAAAGCCCAAGCGGGCCGGTTTTGAGCGGGCGCTGCAGCGGGTTCGGGTGCCCCGGGAAAATACGGTGATGATCGGAGACCAGATTTTCACCGATATCCTGGGGGCAAACAACGCCGGAATCCGCTCCTGGCTCATTCAGCCGGTGGCCATTGATAACGGGTTCCGCTGGTGCCGCTATACCTTGGAGGGGCTGTTCCGGGTGTTTTGTAAGGATGATCGGAGGAAGAAAAAATGAGTGCAAAATTTGGCGTGGCGGGAAACTCCGACACATTTACAAACACAGTCAGCAAGGCCTCTGCGGACGCGCCGGCCTGGCTGCGCTCCATTGGCCTGGACGCCTATGAGTACCAATGCGGCAAGGGGGTCCGGGTGAAGGCGGAGACCGCCCTGCAAATTGGCAGGAGCGCGGCGAAGGCGGGGATTACCCTGTCTCTCCACGCGCCCTACTTTATCAACCTGGCCAATCCGGATCCGGAGAGCCTGAAAAAGACCATCGAATATGTCACCGGCGCTTGCCGGGTGGCCTCCCAGATGGGGGCCAAACGGGTCATCGTCCACTCCGGTTCTCTGATGAAGCGGACCCGCAAGGAGGCTCTGGATATCGCCATGGCCTCCCTAAAGGAGGTGATCCGCGCCTGCGATGGGCAGGGCTATGGGGAGATCAGCCTGTGCCCGGAGACCATGGGGAAGATCAACCAGCTGGGGGATCTGGAGGAGGTGCTGACCCTGTGTACGCTGGATGAGCGCCTGATTCCCTGCATTGACTTCGGCCACCTGTACGCCCGGACCCTGGGCCAGCTGAACGGCGAGGCCGCCTGTGAGGAGATGCTGAACCGGGTAGAGGCGGTGCTGGGCGAGGCGCGGGCCAGCCGGTTCCACAGCCACTTCTCCAAGATCGAATTCACCCCCAAGGGGGGAGAATATAAGCACCTGCGCTTCTGCGACCCTGGCTGGGGGCCGGAGTTTGGGCCGTTGGCAAAGGCGGTGGCCCGGCGGGGGTGGAGTCCCACCTTTATCTGCGAATCCGCCGGGACCCAGAGCGAGGATGCCGTGGCTATGAAGGAGACCTATCTTGCCTGCTTGTGAAAAATGCGGACGTAAGACAGAAAATCGGCTTTTGCCATTGGAAATTTTCCCGAAATGGGAAAAGACTCTTGCCAAAAAGAGCGGAATGTCATATAATAGGGATACAATTTGGAGGGGTATGCTTCTCCTGAAAAGAAGAATAATAAACGGAGGAATTCAATATGGCTACGATTACTGCCGGCGATTTCAGAAACGGCAAGACCTTTGAATATG
>CAZVVH010000200.1:0-3904 GCA_964630475.1 uncultured Oscillospiraceae bacterium
GTATAAATGGGAAAAGGGGCTTGCAAATATGAAATAACGTGGTATAATATGGTTGTATAGGAAGTGTTGGCTAAGAGTAGGGTTTGCGCCCTGCTCTTTCTTATTGGCAAAATTGAAAATCCGATTCTGTGAAAAGGAGCAGGCATGAGAAAAGTAACAGACATTGCGGCGGAGCTGGCAAGGCCCTTTGTTGAGGTGGCGGGCTGCACTCTGTGGGATGTGGAGTACGTTCGGGAGGCGGGAACCTGGTTCCTGCGCGTGTATATTGACTACCCCGGCGGCGTAAATATTGATCAGTGCGAGGCGGTCAGCCGTCCGCTCAGCGATGCGTTGGATATCGCGGACCCCATTGAGGGAAGCTATACCCTGGAGGTTTCCTCCGCAGGCGCGGACAGAGCGCTGAAGAAGCCGGAGCACTTTGCCCAGTATATGGGAGAAGAGGTAGAGGTCAAGCTTTACCGGCCCAGAGACGGTGCGAAAATGTTCCATGGCCCGCTGACTGGCTATGAGAACGGAGCGGTGACCATCACCGTGGGAGGGGAAGAGATGACCTTCCAGAAAAAGGAGATTGCACTCACCCGGCTTTATATTACGTTTTAAAACATAAGGAGAGTAATGATTATGGCAACGAGAAAAAAGAAAACTGCCAAGGTCGAAGAGGATTGGGGTAAAGAGTTCTTTGCGGCCCTGGATCAGATCGAGCAGGAGAAGGGTATTAAGAAGGAATATATGCTGGAGAAGATCACCCAGGCTCTGATTTCCGCCTATAAGCGGGATCATGAGGGCGTTGGGGAGAACCTGGTGGTCCAGTGCAATGAGGAGGCCGGCACCATCCGGATGATCCTGCGCCGGGATGTGGTGGAGGTTGTTGACAATCCCAACACGGAGATCTCCTTTGAGGAGGCCCGGAAGGTGCTGCCCCAGGTGCAGATCGGCGATGTGGTTTCCACTGAGATCAAGCCCCGGAACTTTGGCCGCATTGCAGCCCAGACTGCCCGGCAGGTCATCATCCAGGGCATCCGCGAGGCGGAGCGGGGGATGATCTATGACGAGTTCACCTCCAAGAATCAGGAGATTCTGACCGGCGTTGTCAGCCGAATTGACCCGGAGAACGGCGGAATGACCCTGCGCATCGGCTCTGGTACCGAGACCACCGAGGCCTATCTGGCCCACGGCGAGCAGGTGCCCGGCGAGACCTATCAGGTGGGCGACCGGCTGAAGGTGTATGTGGTTGATGTCCGCAAGACTACCCGCGGGCCTCAAATCCTGATTTCCCGCACGCATTATGGACTGGTTAAACGCCTGTTCGAGATGGAGGTCCCGGAGATCTTCGAGGGCGAGGTGGAGGTTAAATCCATTGCCCGGGAGGCGGGCAGCCGCACCAAGATGGCTGTGGCTTCCAATGATCCCGCAGTGGACCCCATCGGCGCCTGCGTGGGCAATCGGGGCGCCCGGGTTTCCGCCATTGTCAACGAGCTGCGCGGCGAAAAGGTGGACATCATCAAGTACAGTGAAGTGCCCGAGGAGTTCATCGCTGCCGCTCTGGCTCCCGCCACCGTGATCAGAGTGACGGTGCTGGCCGAGGGCAAGACTTGCCGGGTGGTGGTTCCTGACGATCAGCTGTCCCTGGCCATCGGCAAGGAGGGTCAGAACGCACGGCTGGCCGCCAAGCTGACCGGTTATAAGATCGACATCAAGCCCGAATCTGCTGCTGACGAGCCGGAGGAACTGGCCGAGGAGGATCTGCTGGCAGATGAGGAGCCTGTGGAATAAGACAAGGAGTTGCTCCATGCCGAAGAAAATTCCCATGCGGCAGTGTGTGGGCTGCCGTGAAATGAAAAACAAACGAGAGATGATTCGGGTGGTCAGGTCTCCGGAGGGGGAGATCTCCCTGGATTTCCGGGGCAAGAAACCGGGCCGGGGGGCCTATGTATGTCCCAACCGGGACTGTCTGGCCAAGGCCATTAAGTCCAAGGGATTGTCCAGGGCCTTGGATGTGGCGATCCCCGAGGAGGTCTATGCGGCGCTGGAGGCGCAGATGGAGGCGGTCGAATGAGCAGCATTCTTCATCTGGTGTCCATTGCCCGGAAGGCCGGCAAGCTGGAGGTGGGGGAAGAGCCCACCGCCGCCGCAGCCCGGGCACGGCGGGCAAAGCTAATCCTGGTGGCCAAGGACGCCACAGATAATACCTACCGCAGAGTGCGGCATTTTGGCGAGGCGGGAAATGTGACCTGGGTTTCCACTCCTTACACCAAGGCG
This sequence comes from uncultured Oscillospiraceae bacterium, assembly GCA_964630475.1. Lineage (GTDB taxonomy): Bacteria > Bacillota > Clostridia > Oscillospirales > Oscillospiraceae > JAJQBJ01. Next base: position 2,260 of record CAZVVH010000200.1, read on the forward strand.
GAGCTTGGCGGCGCTGTAGGGCGCAGCACCTGCGCCATGCTGGCTGTGATGGATATCGGCCTGGCGGCGGCCATGGTGCGGGGGCTGGCGGAGGAGGATCCGGAAAAGTTCCAGATCACCATGGAACGCATGAACGCCAAGGCGGAGAGGGCCCTGCGCCGCCAGCAGGAAAAGCGCCAGCACGAAAAGAACGTCAGAACAGGGAAATACCAGAGCAAGCAGCGGGCCAGGCAGGCGGAGAAAACCGCCCAGCCCCAGCCCACGTCCCCCAGGGCGGAGGAAAACACCCCTGCCCGCAAGCCCGAGGACGGGCGTCCGGTGGCTTCTGGTAAGCAAAAACATACAAACTCGGCTCCGATGAATCACGGCGGACGCAAGCGCCATACCAAGGGCAGCGGCCGCAGCAACCGGTATGAGGAATTTGGGCCAGCTGGCCGGCCCACACCCCGCCGGAATCAGAAGCACCGTGAGCCGTAAGCAGAGCGCCGCAGCTGCGGCAAGAGAGAAACCACGAGTTTGTTCCAATCAGAAAGGACGGCGGGATGCCGCTGTTCCTTCTGATTGGTGCAAGCTCACCGAAATATGGAGGTGGCCTATTTGAGTATTACAACGAAATATAAAGTGCGCGATCTGGCCAAGGATTTTGGCATCAGCGCAAAAGAGGTGACAGAGATTCTGGCGAACTACGCCACTGCCCCCAAGAGCACCCAGTCCTCCCTGAATGATGAGGAGCTTTCCCTGGTGTTTGAGTATCTCACTCAGCATCGCCAGGTGGACAGCATTGAGTCCATTTACGCGGATACCTATTACGAGGGGGGAAAGGCCCCGGCTGCCAAGCAGCCCGCCAAGGCGGAGGAGCCGCGGAAGGAGCAGAAGCAGAACCAGCCCCGCCAGAATAACGGCGGTAAGCCTGCCGGAAATAACCAGGGCAAAAATCAGTCCCAGGGACAGAGTAACAACCAGGGCAAAAATCAATCCCAGGGGCAGAATAGTAACCAGGGCAAGCAGAAGCAGTCCAAGCAGAGCAACCCGCCCGGGCAGAAGCACCAGGGCGGCCAGCAGCAGTCCAACCAGCCCGCAGGCAGCAAGGTGCCCCAGAAGAAAATTGTGGACACCCGCAAGCAGAACAGTGTGAACCTGGATCGCTATGACCAGCGGCTGGAGGAGCTGGCCCCTGAACGCGCCAGCAAGATGAAGCAGGGCAAGGAGAAGATCCGCCAGGGCAATAAGAACAAGGGCAATAACTTTGGCAACAAGCGCAAGCAGGAGGAGCAGGAGAAGCTCAAGCGCCTCCAGCGCGAGGTGGCCAAGAAGGCCCCTGTTAAGGTGACCATCGGCGATGAGATCGCCGTCAACGAGCTGGCTTCCCGGATGAAAAAGACCGGCGTGGAGGTGGTCAAGACCCTGATGAAGAACGGCTTTATGGCCTCCATGTCCGACGTCATCGACTTCGACACCGCCGCCCTCATCGCCGAGGAAATGGGCTGCAAGGTGGAGCGCGAGGTGGTAGTCACCATTGAGGAGCGTCTCATCGACGACTCCGCTGACAGGGAAGAGGATCTGGTGCCCCGTGCCCCCGTGGTTGTGGTTATGGGCCACGTTGACCACGGCAAGACCTCCCTGCTGGACTATATCAGAAACACCA
>CAZVVH010000201.1:0-3888 GCA_964630475.1 uncultured Oscillospiraceae bacterium
CATGTTCTCCACCCCCTCCTGATTCTCGATCTTGGAGATAATGCGGATATCCTTGCCGCCATGGGCGTCCAGCACCTGGCGGATGGCCAGAACATCGCTGGCCTTGCGGATAAAGGAGGCTGCAACATAATCAAAATCCTGTTCGCAGGCGAAGATCAGATCCTGCTCGTCCTGTGCCGTCAGAGCGGGCAGATGGATTTTGACGCCGGGCAGATTGATGGACTTGTGGTTGGACAGGGGGCCGCCGGATTCCACGGTGCAGATGATGTCCTCACCCTTGATTTCGGTGACCCGCAGGCCGATCAGACCATCGTCGATGAGAACCTGACAGCCGGGCTGCAGTTCATTGTGCAGATTCTTATAGGTAACGCCAACAATCTCCTCCGTGCCCACCACGTCGCGGGTGGTCAGTGTAAAGGCCTGTCCCTTTTTCAGGTTGACAGAGCCGTTTTCAAAGGTACGAGTACGGATCTCGGGGCCTTTGGTGTCCAGCATGGCGGCCACAGGAGTTCCCATCGTATCCCGCACGTTTCTCAGACGCTGCAAGGTTGCCAGGTGGCTTTCGTGGTTGCCGTGGGAAAAGTTAAAGCGTGCGCAATTCATACCGGCCTTAATCAGAGCACGGATGGATTCCTCGTTGTCCACCGCAGGGCCAAGGGTACAGATGATTTTGGTGTATCGTCTTTGTTTCATTCTTTTTCCCTCCAATTATGAGAGTAAATTTAAACCTTCCGCAGCTTATTTTATACCGAAAACGTTTTCTTGGGAAGGGAAAAATTAGAAAATTTTCGAAAATTGTGCAGTCTGCTGTTTTTTTAAAAAATTCAAAAGAAAAAGCCAGCGTTTCGATCAGTTCAGATAATTGTTTGCGGTGAAGCCCTGGGTGTGGTGCTGATGGACTATTGGAGCCGGTACCGGACAAATCCTCAGCTGAAATCCCTGACGATTGATCTGCCTTTGCCGGTTGTCCTGGCATGGCACAGGGATTGCCTAAATCCGGCGATCCCTCTGTTTGCGGCGGATACCGTGGAATACTTTCGGGCGTATATCAATTAAACAAAACAAGGCCTTGCACAGCTGCGTTGATCAGCGCGCAAGGTCTTGTTTTTTATCATTATGTATCCGCTTCCTGCTCGTCGGGCAGCTTGGAGACAATGGCCCATTCCACCCGACGGTCGGTCAGCAGTTCTACCTTAATGTGGAGGCCGCAGATGTTCATCTCCGGCGTGGAGCCATCCTCCGGGATGACAGACAGACAGGAGAAAATCAGGCCGCCCAAGGTGTCAGCCAGATCTTCGTCGGGAAGGTCGATGTTTAAAACCTCAGCCACAGTTTCCAACTCCGCACTGCCGGCGATGCGCCACAGGTTTGGTTCCAGCTGGATGATTTCCTGCTCAGCCTTCTGGTCAAATTCATCGTAGATGTTGCCCACCAGTTCTTCCAGCAGATCCTCAAAGGTGACCAGGCCGCTGGTGCCGCCGTACTCATCCACCACAATGGCCATCTGAACGGCCCGGGCCTGCATATCGTGAAAGAGCACGTCCGCCCGAACAGACTCCGGAATAAAGTAGGCCGGACGAAGAAGGGACCGCAGCGGCAGGGGCGCTTTCCGCTGCAAGTTCAGCAGGAAGTCCCGGGTATAAAGAATGCCAATGATGTCGTCTGCGTCCTCCCCGCAGACAGGAAAGCGGGAGCGGCCGCTCTCCTCGATCAGAGCTAGAATCTCCTCCTGAGTGTCCTCCAGGGAGACCAGATCCATGTCCGTTCGGTGGATCATCACATCCTCAGCGCTGATGCTGTTGAAATCGAAGATGTTTTCGATCATCTCTTTCTCATCGGCTTCGATGGCGCCAGCCTCCTGACCCATGTCCATCATAGCGCGGATCTCCGCCACGGAGACATCAATGTCGTCCCGCTCCGGCTTGATGCGCAGCAGAAAGAGAATTCCCTTGGACAGCAGCAAGAACAGCGTGGTGATGGGGGAGAGCAGGATCACCAGAATATTGAAAAAGGGACAGAGGGACAGGCCCATCCGTTCCGGACTGCCCAGCGCCGCCCGGCGGGGAATTGCCCGGCCAAACAGCCACAGCAGACAGGCCAAAATTACGCCGGAAACGGCGGCGCTGCCAGCCGCCGGCAGGGGAAACAGCGGACAGAGCACAAAGAGGCCGAAGATGAACCAGACGGTTTCCGCCGCCAGGGCCGCCAGATGGACCCCGGATTGGAAATGCTCCGGGTCGTTGATGAGCTTTACCAACAGGATGGCGCGCTTGTCCGTCTCCTCAGAGAGCCGGCTGCGGCTGGCCTCGCTGATGGAGTCTAATGCGGTTTCGCAGGCGGTACAGAGGGCGTAGAAAATCAAAAGGATGACTAAAAGAAAGATGCTGGGCCATATCGGGTCCGAAGGCACGGAAAATTCCTCCCTTGTTCGAAACAATTTGGTGCAGGATATTCGATTTCATATAGTATACCACAGTCTCAAAAAAAATCTAGGAAGAAAGCGCAAAAAAATAATCATATTGTGATATAATTGATGTAAAATGGCAGAGAGAACAGAGAAAAAGAAGGCTTTGATTTTATGGATTGGAACTCAGCGCTGCATTATTACCTCCCGCTGCGCCGGTGGGGACGCGCCATCTGGGAGAACGGCTGCACCTTTTTAAAGTGGATCCTTTTCGCCTGCATCATCGGCGTGGTGGTGGGCGGCGTAGGCGCCGGGTTTCACCACGCCATTGAAGCGGTAACGGCGCTCCGGGGGCAATATCCCTGGCTGCTCTGGCTGCTGCCTGTGGCGGGCCTGCTCATTGTGGCCAGCTATCAGGTCACCGGCATGAGCGACGACAGGGGCACGGAGTTTGTCATTGCCTCCGTTCGTGATGCCAAGCCTCTGCGCATCCGCACGGCACCCCTGATCTTTTTGGGCACAGTGCTGACCCACCTCTGCGGCGGCTCCTCCGGACGGGAGGGAGCGGCTTTGCAGCTGGGCGGCAGTATTTCCAGCTGCATTGGCCGCTGGATGAAGCTGGACGGCAAGGACGAGCGGGTGATCACCATGGCCGGTATGGCGGCGGGCTTCTCTGCCCTGTTCGGAACCCCGTTGGCAGCGGCGGTTTTTGCCATGGAGCTGGTCAGTGTGGGCGTGATGTACTACGCGGCCATTGTGCCCTGTATACTCTCCGCCCTGATCGCCCAGCTGGTTGCCGGAAAGCTGGGGGTGGTGCCCACCGCCTTTCAGCTGCTTGCTGTTCCGGAGCTGTCCGCGCTGAACCTGGCGCGTCTGCTGGGCCTCGGGGTGCTCTGCGCCCTGGTGGCGGTGATCTTCTGCATGGTGATGCATATCATGCCCAAGCTTTACGGTCTGGTGACCAAGCAGCCTTACTTAAAAGCCCTGCTGGGCGGCGTTGCGGTGGTGCTCCTCTCCCTGGTGGCGGGGACGGACTACAACGGCGCGGGTATGGGAGTGATCACCCGGGCTGTGGCGGGGGAGGCCAGACCGGAGGCGTTTTTTGTCAAAATTCTCCTGACCGCGCTGACCCTGGCGGCAGGGTACAAGGGCGGTGAGATTGTCCCGGCCTTCTTTGCGGGGGGCACCTTCGGCTGTGTGGCCGGAGGGATACTGGGGCTGCCCGCCTCCTTTGGCGCGGCTGCCGGTATGGTGGCGGTGTTCTGCGGGGTGACCAACTGCCCGCTGACCTCCATCCTGCTGGCCTACGAGCTGTTCGGAGGCCAGGGAGTATCCCTGTTTGCGGTGGTCATTGCGGTCAGCTACATGCTCTCCGGCTATTGGAGCCTTTACGGTGCCCAGAGGATCATGTATTCCAAGACAAAAGCGGAATTTATCAACCGGGAAACCCACTGATAAAATAAAAGAAGGGCCTGCTGCAAAAT
>CAZVVH010000202.1:0-3827 GCA_964630475.1 uncultured Oscillospiraceae bacterium
TTCAAAAAGAAATTTGATCTTCATGCAGATTTCTTGACCAAAGGCGGGACAGTGGATATAATAGAAGGGAAAAAGTTGACAGAAACGGCGGGTTTTGCTATGGGAAATAAAATGGTGACGGCGGCCATGGTTCGCCGGGAATATCGGAGGCTGGTTCGTGCCTTTGTGGCTCAGATTCCGAATCAGGAGCTGCAGCTTCGGGTGAAGCTCTCTGCGGATCATTATTTCCGCCGCTGCGCTATCTGCGTTTGGGGCCAGGGAAGCCAGCTGAACCAGGATTATGTGGAGGTCTACAACGCAATCCAGACTGATGGGGCCAAACCTGGAGACGCCCTCTACTTTGAGGTGCTGAGCCGGGTGACCGATCACCCGGCCTTTGCGCCGCCGGTGTTTTATGACCAGCTGTTGGAATGCGACAGGAAGAATAACACCCGGTTGACGGCCAAGTTCCAGAGTATGTGTGAGTCCATATTGCTTCTGTTCGCCGCGGTGGATGACCAGATCACCCAGCGGGAGGCGGACTATGTGGAGGTGTGCATCGGCATCCTGCGGGATTATACCGGCGCCCCTGCCAAGCCGGCGGAACCCAAAGCTCCTCCAAAGGCAGAGCCTGCCGGAACTGCCCGGAATACCGCCCAGACGGAGCCTGAGATAGCGGAGCCGGAGCAAAAGAAAGCAGCTTCGGAGGAGACAGTGGATGAGCTGCTGGCCCAGTTGGATGAGCTTTGTGGCCTGGAGCAGGTCAAAAAGGACGTCCATAGCATGATTAACCTGATCAAGGTGCGTAAGCTCCGCCAGGAAAATGGACTGCCTGTGCCGCCCATGAGCCTGCATTTGGTTTTTCTGGGCAATCCCGGCACCGGTAAGACCACGGTTGCCCGTCTGATCGCCAAACTCTATCATGCCATTGGAGTGCTGCCAAAGGGGCAGCTGGTGGAGGTGGACCGTTCCGGGCTGGTGGCGGGCTATGTGGGCCAGACTGCCATCAAGACCCAGCAGGTGATTGACCAGGCCATGGGGGGTGTCCTCTTCATTGACGAGGCCTATTCCCTGACCAGCCAAAAGGGGGAGAATGACTTCGGCAAAGAGGCCGTTGAGGTCCTGCTGAAAAATATGGAGGACCACAGGGATGAGTTGATTGTCATTGTGGCAGGCTATGTGGACTTGATGAGCCAGTTTATTTGCTCCAACCCCGGGCTGGAGTCCCGCTTCAACAAGTACTTCTACTTTGACGATTATAACGGAGAGCAGCTGCATCAGATTTTCCTCTCTCAGTGCAGGAAAAACGGCTATGAGCCGGACGGGGAGACCCTGACCTATGCCCGGAGCTATTTTGATAGGCTGTATGAGGGGCGGGATGCCAACTTCGGCAATGCCAGAGATGTGCGTAACCTGTTTGAGAATTTGATCGTAACCCAGTCCAACCGGGTCAGCCAGTTGGAGAATCCCACGGTGGAGGATCTGATGAAGGTGACGTTGGAGGACTTTAAAAAGGCCGCCGAGGATGAAAATGCCCAGGAGGAACCCCCAGTGCAGCCGGAAGCAAAGGGAGCTTCGCCTGTGGAGCCTGCCCCGCAAGCGGAGGAAAAATGAAACAGGAAGGGGCTGCTGCAAAATGAAAATGTAATAGCAGCCTGCACAAAAAATCGGGAATGACAAGGAGAATCGGCCCTCAAAGGAAGCGAAAACAGTTCCTTTTGAGGGCCGATTTTTGTGCGCTGTTTTTTGTGAGGACTGCTTTGCAGCAGCCCCTTTAAATGTTAAATTTCCTCATTAAAAGTCCCCGTACAGCTGCACGAGGACTTTTAATGAGGAAGGAAAATTCAAGAAGAGAGGGAAAATGAGTCTTGAAAACAAGCCCCTTTGTGCTGCATTTGAGGGGAAAACAACACAGATGAAGCTTAAAAATAGGATTTACGAACTTCAAGGGGATTCGTAACTCTGATTATATTCTAGCACGAATTGGGAAAAATGCAAGATTAAAACGCGGAAAATTCATCCCAAAAATTCAGGCTGAAAAAAGAAAAAAGACAGCACATCTGACAATTCCACCAAAAAATCGGGATAACCTGCGGAGAAATCGGCGGCAGGCGCATGCACCTCAGGTCGATTGTAATCGGACAGGGGGAGGGTGAGAACGCAGTTTGTGCCGATGTCCGAAGCGGTGTCCAGCAGGAGGACGCCTTTGTGCAGCTGGGCGATCTTTTGACAGAGGGGCAGCCCCAGATTCAGACCATTCTCCGTGATTCCATCGGTGGCCTGGGCCGGGGAGAAGGCGGTGTCCAGCCGTTCAGGATGGAAGCCGCGGCCATTGTCCGAAAGGGTCAGCTTCGCCTTGCCTCCGGACTGGGAAAGGGTCAGGGTGATTTGGTTGGCCCCGGCAGAAATGGAATTGGAAACCAGGTTTAAGAGGAGCTGACGCAGGAGGGAACGGGAGCCGGTTACCAGCGGCGATGCCTTCAACTGCCAATTGACCTGAATCTGCGCCAGTTCCAGCAGAGATTCCAGCTCGGTGCAAAGCTCCTGGCAGACATTGGCCAGATTCAAAACCTCCAGGGGGAAGGAGTGGCCGGCGGAAAGTTCACCGTACAGCTGCAGGGCGTTGGTGGTGCGGATCAGGCAGCAGATATTCCGAATGGAAACTGCCTGCAAATAATTGCGCTGTTCCCGGTCGTCTGTGTCCGGCAGCCGCTCCAACGCGCCCTGCAGGCGGGACAGGGGCAGGCGCAGCTTGTCGCTGAGGCGTGTAAACTGTCCGTAGGGAACGGAGGCCTCCACAGGCTGAGGATGAAGCTCCAGAAGGAGGTCGCCGTTCAGCCGGCGGGGATAGATCCGAAACACTGCCGGCCCCAAGGAGATGACAGCGTCAGAACGGGTGCCGTCAAGCCCGGACAGTGCCGGCGGCAGGGGATCGCCGGGGGAAATGGACAGGCCGGCCCCGGCAAGCAGGCTGACTGCGGCGGGATTCGCATAGCGCAGAACGGCCTGGCTGTAAATCAGGATGCCCCCCGGCGCCTGATCGAAATATTCATTTGTGGGAAAACTGAGCATAGGCAGTTCCTCTCTTTCTTATGGGGAAACTCAACTCCGGTAGTGTGTGCGGATCGGAGGAGGAATCCTGTCAGAATATAATATAGCAAGATTTGCTGGTTTGGGCAAGGCTCTTTGTCTAAAACAGTCGAAATCCGTCAAAAAAATAAATAAAATTTTACAGAAACCCCCTTCCATTTTTCAATCGAATCAGCTATAATAAGGCCTGTGGAAACGTTTACAAATGAGTAAAACAACTATATGTATAAGGAGAAGTGAAACTATGAGCATTAAAGTTGGCATCAATGGTTTTGGCCGTATCGGCCGTCTGGTGTTCCGCGCAGGCATTGAGCGCGAGGATATCGAGTTTGTTGGCATTAACGATCCTGGCATGACCCCTGATTACATGGCATATATGCTGCGCTATGACACCATGCATGGCCAGTTCACCGGCTCCATTGAGTTCGATGAATCTTCCATCACCGTCAATGGCCACAAGATCAACGTTTATGCCTGCTTCAAGCCCGAGGAGATTCCCTGGGGCGAGCTGGGCGCAGAGTATGTTGTTGAGTCCACCGGCCTGTTCCTGACCAAGGAGAAGTCCGAGGGCCATCTGAAGGCGGGCGCTAAGAAGGTTGTTATGTCCGCTCCTTCCAAGGACGACACCCCGATGTTCGTTATGGGCGTTAACAACACCTCCTATGATCCCAGCATGAACTTTGTCTCCAATGCTTCCTGCACCACCAACTGCCTGGCTCCCATCGCAAAGGTTCTGCATGACAACTTCGGCATTACCG
>CAZVVH010000203.1:0-3694 GCA_964630475.1 uncultured Oscillospiraceae bacterium
GTGGCTCAGGTGGCCATGGGCGCTAACTACAACCAGACCCTGAAGGCCATCCAGGAAGCCGAAGCCTATGACGGTCCCTCCATCATCATTGGCTACGCCCCCTGCATCAATCACGGCATCAAGAAGAAGGGCGGCATGGCAAACGCTATGCAGGAGATGAAGGACGCTGTGGCCGCCGGCTACTGGCACCTGTTCCGCTATGATCCCCGCCTGGCCGACCAGGGCAAGAACCCCTTCCAGATGGACTCCAAGGCGCCTTCCGCCGACTACCTGCAGTTCATCCAGGGCGAAACCCGTTACGCCTCCCTGAAGATCGCCTTCCCCGACCGCGCAGAGAAGCTCTTTGCCAAGGCCCAGGAGGATGCCAAGGCCAAGTACGAAAAACTGGCTGACCGCGCAAAGTAATCCCTTTTAACCCACATTATCTGCAAATCGGCCCCTGCTGTGAGCAATCACAGCAGGGGCTTTGCTGCTCCAGAAGGCCTCTCCGGCAAAAAGCCCATCCACCTCTTGGCCCGCCCTAAGAATTCCCCTAAAAGGTTTCCAACAGATTGGTTTTTATGGTATACTTAGGGTAGAAAACCCGCAATTGCGATAATGAGGTGCTCTTATGAATCCACTTTCTCACATGCGCCGGGGCTGCACCCGGATTGGCGCCGGTATGCTGGTCTACATGGTTTGTACCCTGGCCCTGGGCATTGTATATCAGGTGGTAATGATGATAGTCTCCCCTGCGCTGGCCTCCAACAACGATCTGATGATGCTGGCCAACGACATCATCTCCTATGGCATCGCACCCCTGCTGCTTTGGCTGATTTTGCGGCCCCTGCCGGTGGCCGTCCCCAGGGAACGGGGACTGACACCAAAGCGGATGGGGAAGCTGACCCTGGAATCCATCGGGCTGATGTATTCCACCAACCTGTTGACCACCCTGATTGTGGCCATCGTCACCCTGCTCATCGGCCAGGACATGGGCAACCTGCTGGACACCGCCACGGAGAACCTGTCTCTGGGCGCCATGTTTGTATTCATGGTGATTGCCGCCCCCATCTGTGAGGAGCTGATCTTCCGCCGCATGGTGTTCCGCCGCCTGCTGCCCATGGGGGAGAACTTTGCCATTATTATGAGCGCGCTGATTTTCGCCCTCTTCCACAGCAATCTGTTTCAGCTCTTTTACGCCTTTGCCCTGGGAGTGCTGTTCGGCTGCGTGGTGGTCAAGACCGGCCGCATCCGCTACACCATCGCCCTCCACATGCTGCTGAATTTGCTGGGTTCTGTGGTGATCTATGCCCTGCAGCCCTTCGAGTTTGCCACAAACATATTCGTTGCCCTGGTTTACGCACTCATGGCTGTGGGCCTGGTGATCTTTGCTTTTGATTTTAAAAGCCTGTTCCGCAACCGGCCCTCTCTGCCCGGCTGCTGGAAGGCCGCCTTCACCTCCTGGGGCATGCTGGCCTTCCTGGTGCTCTTCACCATCAGCAGCGTTGCCGTGACCTTTATGGTCTGACCGGGGAGCGGTGCTCTATGACGGAACCCACCTTTGACCGGCTGTTTGCCGGCTGCGGCGCCGCAGCCTGGGGCGCCTGCGCCTTCGGGGATTTGGCCCTTTCCCAGGCTGCCCGGGAAAGGGCGCTGGCCCTCTGCCCGGGAGCAAAGGGGGTGCTGGTGGCCGCTTTCCCCTATTACGCCGGGCCACAGCCCGGAAACCTGTCCCTGTACGCCAGGGGAGAGGACTACCATCAGGCCATCACCCGCCGTTTGACCGCCGCCTGTCAGGGGTTGGGGGAGCTATATCCGGAGAACCGGTTTGTTCCCGGAGTGGACAACTCCCCTCTGCCGGAGCGGGAGATCGCCCGGCTGGCCGGGCTGGGGCTTCAGGGGCGGAACGGCCTGGTGATCCTGCCCCCTTATGGCTCCTGGATCTTTTTGGGCACCATTCTCACCGACCTGCCCTTGCAGTCCGCGGAAACGCCGTCCCCCGGCTGCATCGGCTGCAACGCCTGCGTGGACGCCTGTCCCGGCGGCGCTTTACGGAAGCAGCCCTTTGACGAGGGAAAATGCCTCTCCGCTCTGACCCAGACCAAGAAGCCTCTGACTCCTGAGCAGGAGGGGCTTTTGCGGAAGCACCCGCTGATCTGGGGCTGCGACCTGTGCCAGCAGGTGTGCCCCTACAATCAGGCCCCCGCCCTGTCTCCCCTGGAGGATTTGACCGGCCAGGAGGAGACGCTGCCCTATCTCGCCTCCCTGAACGAGGGGGATCTGGAGGGCCTGACCAACCGCACGTTTCAACAGGCCTACGGAAACCGGGCCTTCGCCTGGAGAGGCCCCGGGGTCCTGCGGAGGAATTTTAAGGTGCAAAAAGAATAGGACACACCCTCCGCCCGTGCAAAACCCGGGCGGAGGGTGTCGTTTTCCCCTATGTAAAAATTTTGTCAAGCTTTTTTCAAAACAGACAAGTTTACACTTTCGTCGATATTTTTCAACATCAGTTTCCATTTTTTGTAACGGATTTTTCAAACTTTTTGTCGCGAAATTGTTAGCGATTTGACCGGTTTTCCCCGGCTCTCCAAAAGATTTCCACTTTTTCCACATACTTTTCCACATTCCTTCCGGTGGAAAACTCGGTGGAAAAAGTGGAAAACCAGTTTACATAACCCGTTATTTCCCGCCAAATTTTCGGCATCCTGACAATTTATGGCCAAATTTTGGGAATTTTGGAAAATAATCCGTTTCCAGGGCGGTTTCAGCGAAAAAAGGTTCTTTTTCGGCGAAAAATCGAACATTTGTTGTCTCTTGACAAACAAAATCATTGGATATCAAGCAGGTTCATCAGTACCGCTTGGAGGGTATCAATCGGCTCAACGGTCTGTCCGGCGGACAGCGTAAACCGCACGCCGCCCTCCGGGGCCACGGTGCAAAACACTCCCCGCTCCCGGAGCAGCGGCACCAGTCTTTCCCCATCCATAGCGGGGAAAACCGCCTCCAGGATCCCCGCCTCCGGCTCTGTCAGGCCGATGACGCAGTCCCCGGTCAGCTCGTTCAGCCTGGCCCAGAGCCAGCGGGTCAGCGCCCGCCGCCGGGCGGAAAGCTCAGACTGGGGCAGCTTTGGCTCCGGGGGAAAGCTTGGGTGGGAGGGATCCAGATAAATTGGCAACATAAGCTCAGCTCCTTGTCGTTTCTTGTCGTTATCATACCACGGCCGGCAGATTTTCTCAACCAAACAGATTGCAAGAAGCTTGGATTGATAGTATAATATGTACAACTATCCGCGCCTTATATTTCACTTGTGAAAACGAAAGGATGATTTGAATGGATTACGCCGCAGAATCTCTGAAGAAGCACTACGAATGGAAGGGCAAGCTGGACACTGTGCCCAAGATGCCCGTGGCAAACAAAACCGACCTGTCCCTGGCCTACACTCCCGGTGTGGCCCAGCCCTGTCTGGAAATCCAGAGGGAGCCTGCCCTGAGCTATGAGCTGACTGGCCGGGGCAACACCGTTGCCGTTGTCACCGACGGCACCGCCGTCCTGGGCCTGGGCGACATTGGCCCCGAGGCCGGCATGCCCGTTATGGAGGGCAAGTGCGTCCTCTTCAAGACCTTCGGCAATGTGAACGCAATCCCCCTGTGCATCCGCTCCAAGGACGTGGACACCATCGTGGATACCGTAGCCCTGCTGGCCGGCTCCTTCGGCG
>CAZVVH010000204.1:0-3647 GCA_964630475.1 uncultured Oscillospiraceae bacterium
GTCAGCTTGGTGACCCCCTCCACCAGATCAGCCACGGTGGGGGAGAACAGCCGGGAGATTTCCTCATGGGTGGCGCCAGTGTCCTCAATGCAGTCGTGGAGCAGGGCCGCGATCAGGGAATCCAGATCCAGCTCCAGGTCAGCCACAATCTCGGCCACAGCCAGAGGATGGGTGATATAGGGTGTGCCGTCCCGGCGGAGCTGGCCGTCGTGGGCCTTGTCCGCATAGGTAAAGGCGGCATAGAGCTGTTCGGTGTCTACATTGGGGTTATAGCGTTTTACGTGCTCCTCCAAAGCGCGGTATTGTTCTAAGATAGGATCCAAAATATTCACCTTCTCTACAATTCTCAAACAGACAATCAGCTGTCAATCAGGCGATGAAGCTGCTGCATAATGCTGGAGGCCTCCAGATCCACCTTTCCCACGGTGGGCTGGACGCAGATCTGCAGATGGTCGGTTTCAGCGGACAGGGTAATCAGGCCACGTTCGTTCATCACGTCCAAACAGATCATGGTGCGGGTATAGGTTTCCCGGATTCCAAAGGTCCGGGCGATTTTCCGGGCCAGGCGGGGAGCGGTGTCCTCCACCATGCGAGGGGTGGGATGGCTCATCAGATAGCGCCAGACCGCTACGAAATCCTCCCGGCGGGGGAGGAGCAGCGCGGCCTCCTGAGGGGTCAGGGCCTCTCCGCTGCGATAGCGCTGATAGAGCCGCTGTTCGGCCTGAGCCTGGGTCAGAGAGGGGCGTACGTCAATGATCTGAAGCTGCACCGAGCGGCTGCCCCGGAACTCATTGATGGAGGGGGAGAACGCCAAATCCACCCGGCCTCCCGGGGCCAAACCGGCATCCTGGGGGGTGGAGGAGAAGAAAATGGCGTCCAGGGTACAGCCGTCCTTCTGCACTCGGAATTTGGTGTGGCGGCCGTTGCCAACTGTGGACACGGTCAGCACATTGGCGCCGCAGAGCTGAAAAACGGGCTTGGGATTGCCGGCGCCGGTTGGCTCCAGCACGGAAAGGGCCTCCACGTTTTCGAGGGTCAGCAGGGCAGCGGAAGGGAGATCCATCTCCACCTGCAGGGAGGAGGTGATGGTCTCATTGCCCACGGCTTGACGGATATACTGATCCACCCGCTGGCGGAAGGCGGGGATGTTTTCCTCCAGAATGGTGAAGCCTGCGGCCAGCTCATGGCCGCCGAAGGATTCCAGCAGGTCAGAGCAGGCTTCCAGAGCCAGAAACAGGTTGACGCCGCCATAGCTGCGGCAGGAGCCTTTGCCCTTGCCTTCAGACAGGCAGATCATAAAGGCGGGGCAGGAATACTGTTCACTGAGGCGGGAGGCCACAATGCCTACCACCCCCTGATGCCAGCGTTCGTCCGCCAGGACAATGGAATACAGGTCCTTTGGCCGGAAGCGGGAGAGGCGGGAGGCGCATTCCGTGTAGATCTCCATCTCGATGGCCTGTCGCTCCCGGTTCAGCGCACACAGCTCTCTTGCCAGCTCCTCTCCCCTTGACGGGGATTCGGTCAGCAGCAGCTCGCAGGCCAGCCCGGCACAGCCCATGCGGCCGGAGGCGTTAATGCGGGGGGCCAGGGAGAAGCCGATAGAGGTGGCGGTCAGGGTTTTGCCCTCCAGACCGGCTTCCCGAAGGAGCATCCGCAGGCCGGGGCGCTGAGGATTGCTCAAGGCGTCCAGCCCCCTTTGGACGATCAACCGGTTCTCGTCCACGATTTCCATCACGTCGGCCACTGTGCCAATGGCGGCCAGGTCAGCGTATTGAGCCAGCAGGCGGCGCTGGTTTACCGGCCTGTCCAGAGCCAGGACCAGCTTCAGGGCTACGCCCACGCCGGCCAAGGATTTAAATGGGTATTCGCAGTCAGCCCGATGGGGATTGACTACGGCGACCGCGTCCGGCAGAACCTCTTTACACTCATGGTGGTCTGTGACCACCACATCCATACCCAGCGACTGGGCCAGCATGACTTCACTGACGGCGGTAATGCCGCAGTCCACCGTAATAATCAGGGAAACTCCCTGGGTGCGGAGCTTGACAATAGCGCTGGGATTCAGACCGTAGCCCTCCTCCAGACGGTCAGGAATGTAGGGGAGGACCTGACCGCCTTGCCTGCGCAGGTAGGAGGTCAGCAGCGCGGTGGAGGTGATGCCGTCCACATCGTAGTCGCCGAACACGGCAATCTTCTCCATCCGGTCAAGGGCCTGATGGATCCGGGCCGTGGCTTTATCCATGTCCTTCATCTTCCAGGGGTCATGCAGCAGGGAAAGATCTGTGCTCAAAAATCGGAAAGCCTTTTCCGGCGTGTCCAGTCCACGGGCGCACAGCACTGCTGCGGTCAGTGGGGAAATACCGGCGGCCTGCATAGAGGTCAGAGCGGACGGGCTGCAGGGAGATAGACTCCATTTTGCGTATTTCATAGCAGCACATCCAATTATAAAGAAAAATATTACTCATATTATATCAAACATCCGCCCGGCTTACAAGATTATCCCGAAAAAGATGGGAAAAATCCATCCGGGAAGCTGGAGCTGTTTGCAGCAGCTGGGAAAATATGATAAAATAAAAAATCAAATTTCGCGTGAAAAGGGTGTGTAACCATGGCGGCAGATTTAAAGACAAACGTGATGCGGCTGCTGGAGCAGAAGAAAATTCCCTACACCCCGCATTTTTATCCCCATGGAAGGGAGGCGGTGGATGGAATCGCCGTGGCTGAGAGCCTGGGCGAGAACCCGGAGGCGGTGTTCAAAACCCTGGTGACCCGGGGAGCCGGCGGCTGCTGCTTCGTATTTGTCATCCCCGTGGCGGAGGAGCTTGACCTGAAAAAGGCGGCAAAGGCGGTGGGCGAGAAGTCCGTAGCCATGCTCCATGTGGCGGAGCTGCTGTCGCTGACCGGATATGTTCGGGGCGGCTGTTCTCCGGTGGGGATGAAAAAGCTGTTTCCCACCACCTTTGATGAGACGGCCATCCTGCAAGACACGATTTATGTGTCCGCTGGCAAGATTGGCAGCCAGGTGGAGGTGGAGCCAAACGCGCTGGCCCAACTGGTTAACGGACAGTTTGCCGATATCACAAAGGGATAAAGGGATAAGGAAAAAGAGCACCCGCACAGCCAAGCTGTGCGGGTGTGTTTTGTATTTTAGGTTTCGTCAGAGGGCTTCTCGGGGGTTTCTTCTGCGGATGCATTGGAAAAGGGAGCCTCAGGATGTCCCGACTGTTCCTGGGGAGAAGGCAGGGGAATTCCGCTTTCCATGGAGACATGGCGGGCAGGCTTCTCAATGGTGGGGTCGGAGGGCAGGGAAGTGGAACATCCGGTGGAGTTGGGATTTGTGCCGTAGTTGTCCACCGCCTCCGGATCCTCGCCGTTGAGGATGGCCATCATCTCCTGGCCTGTGATGGTTTCCTTTTTCAGCAGGTATTGGGCGATCTTGTCCAGATCCTCCCGGTTGTTCTCCAGAATCCGGATGGCCTCCTCGTAGCATTTGGTCATAATGGTCTGCACCTCGGCGTCAATCCGGGCGGCGGTGGCTTCCGCGCAGTTCAGACCGGCGTTGCCGTCCAGATAGCGATTCTGGATGGTGGCCAGGCCCATGACGCCGAAGGTGTCGCTCATGCCGTACATGGTGACCATCTTCCGGG
>CAZVVH010000205.1:0-3644 GCA_964630475.1 uncultured Oscillospiraceae bacterium
CTCCTTCAAAATGGCCAGGCGGTACTGCATCAGCCTATCATAGTTCGGTTCATCACGGGTGGTTCTCTTCAGCTCCGGAATTCCGCTGGCCTCCGCAAAGGCAATCCAGATCTCCGGCACCAGAACTCCTTCCATATCCAAACAAACAATATCCATTTTAAATCTCTCCTTCATTCTTTGGGGCAGCGCCATGCGCTATACAAGTTATTATACCAGACATTTCCGTTTTCTCAATCCCTTTTGCATTTTTATCCTTGTGAAATTTCATTTTCGCTGCACACAGGCAAATTTTCACCGGCTATTTTTCCAGTTCCTGAACGAATTGGGAAACCCTTCCGGCAAAATCAAGGACAATCCGTTTATCCGTTTCCCGCAGCCAGTAGCAGGACAGGCCTGTGGCGGGAGTTCCCAGGGGGTAGGTTTGAACCAGCGGGTTTGCACACAGGGTGTCCAGGTCAATGCAGACACAGCAGCCCACCCCCAGCTCCACCGCCGTCTGCCGGGATTGCAGGTTGGGCACCAGCTCGATCCTCGGCTCCTCCACCCCAGCCCGTGCCAGAATGGCGCTGATGGTCTGATACATCTCATAGGTGGATTCCCGGGTGGATTCCCGCTCGTAAAAGAAGGTCTGCCCCCGAAAATCGGACAGCTTCTCGGCTCCATAACAGGGATGCTTCCGGGCCACCGCCAGCACCATGCGGCCCTGGGCCACCGGCACCCGGCTGACCTCCTGACTCACCGACAACCCGCTGTCGTCCAGGGAAAAGACCACGTCCAGCGTTCCCGTCTGAAAGCAGCGGGTCAGCTCGTCCACATCGTGCCACTCCAGGCGCACGGCATGCTCTCCGTACTCCTGGCGGAACTGCCGCATCAGCCCCCCAAAGAATTCCGGTGGGTTGACGCCCAGGGGAAACCCCACCCGCAGGTCATTTTCCTTGCTCCGCTCCAGCTTTTCCGCCTCCAGACACACCGCCGCAAAGTTATCCGATTGCTCCCGGAAATAGGCATAGTACAGCTCTCCCACCGCCGTCAGCTGCACAGAGCGGGTGGAGCGCACAAACAGCCGGTGATTTAACGTCTCCTCCAGCCGGGCAATCTGCTTGCTCAAAGCTTGGTGGGTCATGTAGAGCCGCCGGGCAGCCTCGGTGTAGTTCAGCGTCTCAGCCAGGGTAAGAAAGTCCACAATTAAACGTTCCGTCAGCATGGAACCGGCCTCCTTAGATGTCTTTTCCTTATCCTATACTTTATCACCCCGGCTTCCGATAAGCAACTATATTTATGTCCTTTTTGATTTTTTTGGTTGCCAATTCAAATCAAAGAGTTGCTTCCCTCTGCCCCGATTTTCATTTATAATGGACTCAACAAAGAAACAAAGGAGGCCATACCTATGAATCCTTATTATCCCAAACTGTTTGAGCCGATCACCATTGGGCGCACTACCTTCCGCAACCGCATCTGGTCCGCCCCCAACATGATGTCCCACATGGACTACAAGGGCCGTCCTGATGACTCCATGATTGCCTATTTCCGGGAAAAGGCAATGGGCGGGGCGGCGGTTGTCACCCTGGGCGACACCCCCGTGGACCGGGAGCACGCTGCCACCAACCCCCGTTCCTTCGCCATAACCCCAGAGAACCAGCCCATGCTGGCGGAGATTGCCAAGGCCATCCATGAGGGCGGCGCCATCGCCTCTCAGGAACTGAACCACGGCGGCAACGTGGCCTTTGCCGGAGCCAACTGTGACGCGGACCCGGAGGGCTGGGAGGCCTGGGGTCCGGTGGAAATCCATAAAACCGCCGACGGCGTCCTCCACGGCGAAGAGCCGGAGGAAGAGGAGATCCACATCCACGGCATGACCGTGGAGGATATGAATGTGGTGGCTGACCACTTTGCCGACTGCGCTGAAATTTTAAAGGCCGCAGGCTTTGACATGGTGCTGCTCCACGGCGGCCATGGCTGGCTGCTGGATCAGTTCATTTCCCCTCTGTACAACACCCGCACGGACGAATACGGCGGCTCCCTGGAAAACCGGGCCAAGTTCCCCCTGATGGTCATTGACCGGGTGCGCCAGCGTTGCGGCAAGGACTTCCTCATTGAGTATCGGATGAGCGGCTCTGAGGAAATTGAGGGCGGCCTGTCCAAGGAGGAAGGCATTCAGTTTGCCAAGCTGCTGGACGGCAAGGTGGATATCATCCACGTCTCCGCCGGTCTGGACACCGAAGAGGCCCAGGCAGTCCACACCCATCCCACCATGTTCCTCCCCCACGGTGTCAACGTCCACTATGCCGCCGGCATCAAGGCAGCAGGGGTCAAAACCCCGGTGCTCACCATTGGCGGCATCAGCAGCCCTGAGCTGGCCGAATCCATTTTGGAGGAGGGCAAGGCGGATCTGATTGCCATGGCCCGTGCCCTGATTGCCGACCCCTATCTGCCAGAGAAGGCCAAGCACGGCCACCCCGAGGATGTGATCCCCTGCCTGCGCTGCCTGGACTGTCTCACCGGCCTTCACGCAGGCAACAATCTGTGCTGCGCCGTCAATCCCCGCACCGCCCGGGAGGAGCGCTATGACCGGGTCAAGCCCGCCAAGTGTTCCCGAAAGGTGCTGGTGGTAGGCGGCGGCCCCGGCGGCATGCAGGCGGCGGTCACCGCCGCCCAGCGGGGCCATCAGGTCACCCTGGCAGAGGCCACCGGCAAGCTGGGCGGCCTGCTGAAGTTCACCGACTACGACGACCTGAAGGTGGATCTGATGCGGCTGAAAAACTATCTGATTTGCCAGGTGGAAAAGAGCGCCGTTGAGGTCAAGCTGAACACCACTGTCACCCCCGAGTTTGTCCGGTCAGGCGGCTATGACGCCGTAATCCTGGCCGCAGGCTCCACCCCCTCCCGTCCTCCCATTCCCGGTCTGGACCATCCCTCTGTGGAGCATGCCACCACTGTATATACCAGGATGGAGAACCTGGGCAAACAGGTGGCCGTCCTGGGCGGCGGCCTGGTGGGCTGCGAAACCGGTCTGTTCCTGGCAGAGCACGGCCATGACGTGACCATCATCGAAATGCAGGCGGAAATCGCCCCTGAGGCCAACTGGATGCACAAGGAGGGGATGATGCAGTCCTTCGCAAGGGCCTCCATCACCTGCCGCACCGGTCTGAGGGTGGCAAGGCTGGAACCCGGCAAGGGCGTCTATGCCATCAACGGCGCAGGCGAAGAGGAGTTTATCCCCGCGGACAGCATCGTCTATGCCATGGGCATGCGGCCCAACACCGCCACGGTGGAAGCCCTGCGGGACACCGCCATTGACGTGATCCCCGTGGGCGACTGCGTCCGTCCCCGGAAGGCCCGTCAGGCCATGGAAGAGGGCATGTGGGCGGCTATCCGCCTGGCCTGATCCTCCGGCCCCCGCCAAGAACGCCCTGAAATAAAGCAAAAATATCCCCATCCCCACCATTTTGGCAGGGATGGAGACAACAGGCGGTAGAAAAAGACACTCTTGAACATTTAGTCTGCAAGAGCCTCGCAGAGTTCCGTCAGCTTGCTGACGGAAACAAGTCCAATCAGAACGAATCCAAGGACATGTGCCTTGGATTCGTTCCTTCTCAGCCTGCAAACGTGCGCGCAAAGCGCGTGCGCTGCAGCAGGCTGTGCCG
>CAZVVH010000206.1:0-3613 GCA_964630475.1 uncultured Oscillospiraceae bacterium
ATCTCCGGCTCCAAAGAAGGCGGTGCGCTCTATCTGAACCCCCTGAAGAGCGCCAGCCGGGCAGAAACCGCCACCATGATGGTGGGCTTTTATAAGCTAATGAATCAGGGATAACAAATGGAAGGGAGCGGTTCCTGTTAAACCGCTCCCTTTTTCATTCGGATTCATCTGGATTTTCCTGTTCCAGCGTCAGCTGGGCGGGCTGATCGCAGAAGCTGATCTGCACCACTGCCTGGGGCCAGTTGACGGAAAAGGTCACATATTTCCCCTTAGTTTCGGCTGCCTTCTGGGCCAGCCGGGCAATCTCCAGGAGCACTTCCCGGGTCAGATATCCGCCCCGCCAATGGAACACCAGCCGGGGCTTCTTTTTGCGGATGGCCTGGAGCACCCGCTTTTCTACCTCCTCCGGCTTTGTCCAGGACAGGCGGTTTGCCTTGTAGTAGAAGGTGTCGCCGTCCGTGCAGGCGGGGGCGGGGTAAAGGAGAGGGCGGTGGTCTCGGAAAATCCGCTTGTCGTCCAGGTTGAAGTAATCATACCGTTGCTCCCCGTAGCGGCCCAAGGAGTTGTCAAAGGTGACATCCAGGTGGTAATGCTTGCCATTCAGCTTGAGGATGTTCCAGGCGTGGCGGTATTTCTGGCCGTGCTCCGGATCAGAATCGCAGATGGCAATCATACATTCCAGGCCCAACTCGTCGCAGAGCAGCTTCACAGTTTTGGAGATGCCCTCGCAGACCCCTACGCCATTGGTCAACGGCCCGATGATCTCATGGGAATAGGGCTTTTCCAGCTTGTCGTAGGTGACATTCTCGCAGATAAAGTCGTGGATGTACAGTTCCTTTTCCAGCGGAGACAGGGCCAGGGCAGGCCGCACCAGCCGAGCAGCCCGAGCCTCCAGGGCCTTCTGGTGGCTTTTGATTTTTCCCTTGTCGAAGAGATATTCTGGCAGCAGCTCCATGTAGTCGGAGTCGGGATAGGCCCGGCAGGAGAAGCCGGTCACATAAAAGATCATGGGATTGTCCAGCCGCAGCTGGAAAAACAGTTCGGACAGCTCCTTTATGGGAATTCGGGGGATGCGGATCGCGGAGCTGAGCTGGGATAACCCGGTCAGTAAGAGGCCGTAGACAGTCTGATTCAGCTTGTTGGAATGTTGGTAGTAATATTGAAAGGGGGATTTCATAGGCTCACCTTTATGTAATAGGATAAGCCATTATAGCATATCAAGGCTGAAAAAGCACCGCCCCAGGCGGGAAACTTGGGGCGGCAGGGTTCAGGGGGAAGTTTCTGTGATATTGCAATTTTGCAGATCATACTCTTGGAGACTGGTCCACTGCTGCCCATAGGGATCTTGAAGAACGCGCATGTACGGAGGGGTTTCACAGCTGCGGAGGTAGTCCCAAATGTCTCTATAGGTCATATCAAGGCCGGTATAAGAGAAGTCCTGGGCGTCCTCAACGATAATTCCATAAGAAACGTCACCGGCGAGAGGGATCGTCACCGTGTCGGTGGTGTCCGGGTTATAAATGTAATAGCCGTTGGTCAACAGAAATTCGTTGTTTTCCAGGCCCAGCTCCTGAATTTGTTCTGTCTCGAAGGCAAAAACCAGTTCCGCCTTGTCCACGATTAGATCTGTTCCGCTGAGGGTTACATAGCCATCCCAGCCGACAGCCAGAGGCTCGGGATCCGGCAAACGCTCCCACATACGACAAACTTGCTGCTCGTCGTTTAATTCAAAGCAAAAAACCGGAAGATATACTGTCTGCTCATTGTTATAGTATTGGATAGCCCATGTGATTTGCTCTATATTCGTGGTTACACATGTATAGCCGGTGTCCGTGTCGCCGCCAAAATAAAAGGTGCAGTCATCGGAGAGGGAAAATAGATAGGTATCTCCCCATTGAACAATTTCAGTGTCGCTTATATCATCTGCAGCCTCCATGATAATTGTGCGGTTTTCTGTGTCCACGTCCACTAAACAGCCGTATAAGTGACCGGCCTCAAGGTAAGTTTCCAGTGGGACAGTGGCAAAGGGTTCGTCCGAATTGCTGTAATTGTAATTCGGATCATATTCCTCTTGAGCGGACGGAACAGGATCGGCGTAATTGGATGGAGCCTGTTCCGTTTTTGCCGGATTCACAAGCAGACCGATTCCAACGGCTGCGGCCGCAAGTATTGCGGTCAGGACCACCCAAAATGCGGGCTTTTTATAGGAAAGCGCGTGCCGGATTCTTCCGTCCGTGTCTCCGCTGGCGAAGGCCAACATTCCCCGGATGGGCGCGCGGCCTGCGGCAAAACTGAGGATGGAGGAGGAATAGCCCTTCGTGATCTGCTTGCCCAGCACATTTAATACATGCTCATCACAGGCCAGTTCCATGTCCTGCTCGGAAACCCGGTAGGCCAGCCACACCAGTGGATTGAACCAATGCAGACAGCAGGCCAGGTAGGCCAGCAGCCGGGTGATGTGATCCAGTCGTTTCAGATGGGTTCTCTCGTGGAAGCAAATGTACTCCTCCTCCTCATCGCACAGCCCTGTAGGCAAGTAGATGGTGGGCCGGAGAATGCCCATGACGAAGGGGGTGTCCACGGCGGTGGAGCGGTAGACGTTGCCCTGGCGGAAGCCTGTCCCCTGCAATCTTTGCCATAGTTTCCAGCTCTGCTGGATACAGCGGAAAAGCAGGAATACAGCCACGGCCAGCCAAAGAACGGCCCCAATGGTTATCAAAACCTGCAAAGGGGATAGGGACGGGGAGCCGCTGTTCAGTTCAGAAGCCGCCTGGAATTGGGCGTTGTGCCAAACAGTGGGATCTTGGGAAAAGACTGTGGCGGAAAATGAGGCCGGCTGGGAGGAGATGGTCTGCGCCGTGGTGATGGCGGAATCCACCGTGTCCTGTCCCTGGATGGGGATCAGGCTAAAGCGGCCCTCCGGCGAAAAGGGGCAGAGCAGCCGTACCAACACCACAGCCCAAAGGGCGTAGGAGCACAGCTTTGGCGCCCGCTTTAACAGAAGCCGCATCAGCAGGACAAATAGAATCACATAGCTGGCGGTCAGGCTCATTTTTAAAATCTGTAAGAAGACACTGTTCAGCATCGCTTATTCCTCCTGATAATCGTCAATCAGCTGTTGCAACTTTGCGATCTCGGCGGCGCTCAGCTTTCGCCGTTTAGAAAATGCGGCGAGAAAGCTGGGGAGGGAGCCGCCGAAGGATTCCTCCAGAAAGACCTCGCCCTGCAAACCGCGAAATTCCTCCTCGGAGATCAGGACCGTGACCGTACCGCCTTCGTTCCGGAACAGGCCCCGCTGGCACAGCCGCTTCAGCATGGTATAGGTGGTAGACTTTTTCCATTGGAAGCGTTCACTGCACAGCTTGACCAGTTCCCCAGATGAAACTGGGGCCTTGGCCCAGATCAAACGGGCAAAGCGGTTCTCCATTTCGCCCAATTCGTATTGCTTCATATTGCTCACCTCACTTATTGTGGTCTAATGCTATTCGACCTATATATAGTCTAACATTATTAGACCGCATGTGTCAAGGTTTTTTTAAAAAGAATTGAAATTGGGGGTTGACAATCGGGTAAATTCGCGGTATGATACACAAGCTCTCGCATTTAAGCCTTC
>CAZVVH010000207.1:0-3597 GCA_964630475.1 uncultured Oscillospiraceae bacterium
TCACATCATTGACAAATGTACAGATTCTTGCAGAATTCGCTCGCCTATGTTATCATTATTTTTATATTCCAAACAAACGAGGTATTCATTATGCCCAGAATGAGAAAAAAGAAGAACCTAGACGCCCGCCTGGAGCGCTGCGCTGCCTATCAGATCGCCGATCCCCGGGCCATGCGGGGCCACTGGCGTGACCTCCTCCCCGCCGCCCGCCAGCTTCGGCTGGAGCTGGGCTGCGGCAAAGGCCGTTTCACGGTGGAGACCGCCCAACAAAATCCAGAGGTGCTCTTTATCGCGATTGAGCGCGTGGCCGATGCCCTGGTCATGGCGATGGAGCGAGCCATGGAGCGGGAGCTTTCCAATGTGTTCTTTATTCGCGACGACGCAGTCAATCTTTCTGAATTTTTCACCGACGGCGAAGTGGATCTGCTTTACATCAACTTCTGCGATCCTTGGCCCTCCAAGAAGCACGCCAAGCGCCGTCTGGTCCATGAGGAGTTCCTGAAATCCTATCGCCCGCTGCTTGCGGATGGCGGGCAGCTCCACTTCAAAACGGACAACAAGCCCCTCTTTGAATTCTCCCTGACCCAGTTTCCCCGGGCAGGCTATGACCTGAGCCAGGTGACCTTTGATCTGCACAGGGAATGCCCCAATGTGGTTATGACTGACTTTGAGGCGGTTTTCCACGAACAGGAGGTCAAGATCAACCGCTGTGTGGGCACCAAAACCGAGCTTCCGGAGCAGCTGGGCGAGGAGCCTTTACAATCCCTGCTGGACTACTGGCGGGAGGGGGAACCCATTCCCCGGGGAATGGACGAACAGGCGCTGCATCAGCGGGCCAAGGAAAAGGCGGAAGTCCAGAGGATGGGGAAATGCTGAACCGGGAGCGGCTGCTGCACCGCTTTACAGAGCTGGTGGCCATCGATTCCCCTTCCCTGGGGGAGCGGGATATGGCAGATGAGCTGATCCGCCAAATCCGTGCCCTGGGTCTGGAGGTTTACGAGGACGGCGCAGGCCAAAAGCTGGGCGGAAATGCCGGAAATCTGATCGTAAAGCTCCCCGGAACCATAGACGCGCCAGCCCGGCTCTTTTCCTGCCATATGGACACGGTAGAGCCATCCCGGGGGAAGAGAGCGGTTCTGCACCCGGATGGAAAAATCACCAGCAACGGCACCACTGTCCTGGGCGCAGACGATCTGGCTGGACTTTCCGCTATCCTGGAGGCCGTGACGGTGATCCTGGAGGAAGGCCTGCCCCATCCGCCCCTGGAGCTGGTATTTCCGGTAGCCGAGGAGCTGCACACACTGGGCAGTCACGCATTGGACTTTTCCCGCCTTGCCGCCAAGGAGGCATATGTACTGGACATGAACGGCCCGCTAGGCACTGCTGCTCTGATGGCGCCCTCTATCATCTCCTTTACCGCCTCCATCCATGGCAGAGCGGCTCACGCCGGCATGGCGCCGGAGGAGGGAATCCACGCCATCAAAATCGCCGCCGCCGCCATCGGCAAGATTGCCGTGGGGCATGTGGACAAATACACCACGGCCAACATTGGCTCTATCTCCGGTGGGACCACCACCAACATCGTCCCTCCCGAGTGCGTAATCACAGGGGAGGTGCGATCCTTCCGCCACGAAAACGCACTGGAACAAATGGCGGAGATCAAGCGAATTCTGCTGGAAACCGCCGCTGCCTGGGGCGGCAGTGCGGATGTGGAAGAGATTGTTCGAATGAAGGCCTACCAGGTGGCCGAGGACGCCCCTGTGGTGCGGCGGTTGGTTCGGGCCTGCGGCCAGCTGGGGCTGACGCCAAATCTGAGCAAGACCTTCGGCGGCAGCGACAACAACGCCTTTTCCGCCCACGGCATCAGCGGCATTGTAATCGCCAGCGCCATGTATCAGATCCACACCTGCCAGGAGTACACCAATGTGGAGGAGCTTTGCCGGCTGGCGGAGCTGACCCTGGCACTTATGTCAGATCCCGAATGATTCTGTAAAAAAGCAGGCGCAGATTTTCTCTGTCTCAAAGCTGCAACCGGCCCGGAAGTCCGTTTTCTGATACGGATTCTTGATTAAAAAGTTTAATCAAGAATCCCGCGGCATGCTGCGCATAACCGTTTCAATAAGTTTTAGTATGGACTCTGGGCCGATTTTCTATGGTTTTAAGAATTTTCTCTCCCCTTGAGGATTGTTCTATCTTCCTCCCCGCAGAACCAGATCCACCTTTTTCAGGGCAGCTCCCATCTGAGCTGCCTCATCTACGGTGTTATAAAAGGCAGGCGAAATCCGAACCGCGCCGGTTTCTCCCAGGGCGGTCAGCAGCGGCTGGGCGCAATGGTGCCCGGAACGGACAGCAATTCCCAGCAGATCCAGCAGCTTGGCCACATCGTAATAGTGGCAGTCCGCCAGATTAAAGCTGACACAGCCCGCCCGGCGCCGGGGCTTTCCCAGAATACGGACAGCTGGAAGCTGGGCCAGTGTCTCTTCCACCGCGCTGAGCAGTTCCTCTTCCCGCTTTGAAATGTTGTCCGGCCCCAGATGCTCCAGGTAGTCCACCGCAGCCCCCAAGGCGATATTCCCCGCAATATTCGGGGTTCCCGCTTCCAGCCGGAAGGGCAGCTGACCGTAGGTGGCGGACAGGGCTGTCACCTGATCCACCATGCCTCCGCCGAAGTTCTCCGGAATAAGCTCCTCCAACAGGGCTTTCTTTCCGTACAGGACCCCGGTGCCTGTAGGCGCCATCATTTTGTGGCCGGAAAAGCAGAAAAAGTCGCAGTCCAGCTTCTGCATATCCAAAGGCATATGCCGCACCGCCTGGGCGCCATCCACCAGAACCATGGCCCCTTTTTCATGGGCCAGCGGGATAATTTGCTCCACCGGGTTCACCGTTCCGGTCACATTGGAGACCCAGGTCACCGCCACCAGCCGGGGGCTTTCCTTCAGGAAACGGTCCAGCGTCTCCAAATCCAGCTCTCCCTCAGCGGTTACGGGAACCACCCGCAGCGCTGCTCCCGTTCTCCGGCAGGCCTCCTGCCAAGGGATCAGGTTCGCATGGTGCTCCATTTCGGTGGTAATCACGGTATCCCCCGGGCCTAGGCCCCGGAAGGACAGGCTTCTCGCCACCAGGTTGATGGAGCCGGTGGTTCCGCTGGTAAAAATGACCTCCTCCGGACAGGCTGCCCCCAGGAAGCGGGCCACCTTCCTCCGGGCATCTTCCATGCGGCCGGTGGATCGCTCACTCAGCGCGTGAATTCCCCGGTGGACATTGGCCTGGTGGCAGTGATACTGCTCCAGGAGGGCCTGCAAGACCGGCTCCGGCACCTGGGTGGTGGCCCCGTTGTCCAGATAGATCAGCGGCTTTCCGTTGACCTGGGCGTTCAGAATGGGGAAGTCCTCCCGAACCTGTTTCCATGGATCCTTCAGCATATGTGCTCTGCCCTTTCTCTGTGATGTTCTGTACCATTTATTATCGGCGAAATCCCCAGATTCGTCAAGGGCAGGAAAAGAAAAAGAGACTGCCCAAAGCAGCCTCTTTTCCACTTGATACTGATTCTTGATTTTAATCAAGAATCCCGCGTGCTGTGCACGCGCAAATTGTGCC
>CAZVVH010000208.1:0-3571 GCA_964630475.1 uncultured Oscillospiraceae bacterium
CGCAGCCGCCGCCGGGCACGAAATAGGTGATGCCCTGAATCATCTTGCCGTTGTCGACGTCAGCAGGATCATGCAGACGGGTGGGAACACACTCGTTGTGGCCGGGAGCGGTGTAGGTATAGATGGTGCTACCCTCGACACCCTTGGCTCTCTGAACTTTGTACTGTGCCATAATAAAAACTTCCTTTCAAAAAACTATTTTTGAATTTTAGATAAGAGATGGTAAAAATACACAACCATCTGATAACTCTGACGTTAGTTTATCACATTATTTGCAAAAGTGCAAGCGGTTTACGTCCGTTTCCTCACCCTTTACGCCAGAAAAGTCCACACTTTTTCCCGTTTTTCAAAAGCGCCGGCCAGGCTGTGCAGCTTTTCCCGCTCTTCCTGTTATGCTACTCGATTTGGGGCCATATTGCACGGTGAATTTTAACTAATATTTTCCATTTACTTGTGATTTTTAACAGTCACAATGCAATATCCAGCTCCACCGGGCAGTGGTCGCTTCCGGTGATGCCGGTGTGAATGCTGGCCTCTTGGATCTGGGGCCGCAGGCGGTCGGACACGATAAAGTAGTCAATGCGCCATCCCGCATTGTTCTCCCTGGCATGATAGCGATAGCTCCACCAGGAGTAAATTCCGGTCACCTCGGGATAGAGGTGGCGAAAGGAGTCGGTAAAGCCTGCTGCCAGCAGCTCGGTCATTTTGCCCCGTTCCTCGTCGGAGAATCCTGCGTTGCCCCGGTTGGTCTTGGGATTTTTCAGGTCGATCTCCTGATGGGCCACGTTCAAATCGCCGCAGTAAATCACCGGCTTGCTCTGATCCAGCTTCACCAAATAGGCCCGGAGGGCATCCTCCCAAGCCATGCGGTAGCCGATCCGGGCCAAGCCCTGCTGGGCGTTGGGGGTATAGCAGCACACCAGGTAAAAGCTCTCATACTCCAGGGTAATCAGCCGTCCCTCCTGGTCATGCTCCTCTATTCCCATACCATAGGTCACGTTCAGAGGCTCCTTTTTTGCAAAGACTGCCGTACCAGAATAGCCCTTCCGTTGGGCGGAGTACCAGTATTGGAAGTAGCCAGGGGCCTCCACCTCCGCCTGCCCAGGCTGCATCTTTGTCTCCTGCAAGCAGAAAAAATCCGCATCCAGCTGGCGAAAGGTCTCCTCAAACCCCTTTTTCAGGCAGGCCCGCAGGCCGTTCACATTCCAGGAAATCAATTTCATATTTTATTCTCCCTTCTCTTTCGGCCCGTAATAGACCATGCCCTGCTTTGCCGTGACCTCCACCTGCCCGGTGTCCCGGAGATATTCTGCGTAAATCCGCACATTCCGCTCGTAGAGGCAGGCCCGGCTGATATTGTTTGTCAGCAGCCCAAACTGCTGGCAGACCCGCTCCTGAAGCTTTCCCATGGTCATAGGACGATCAATGAGGGCCAGCACCTGGCGGGTGCGGTCCTGGATCACCGAAATGTTTTCATCAATGATGGAACCAATGTCGTCGTAAATTCCCCGGTGGGCCGCCAGATAACAGGCCGCCTTCTCCCCTCTCAGCCGTTCCATGGAGGCAATGGCCTCCTGATGGGAGAAGAAATAGGGAAGCTTGGCCCGCCGCAGCTCTTCCCCCGTCAGCACGGCGTCCCCCAGGTAGAGCACGTCGTCCGGGGTGCGGATCGAGATATGATCCGGGGAATGGCCCGGCGTATGGACCACACCGAAGGTCACGCCACAGAACACCACTGTTTCCTCCCAGGGCCCGATGATCTGATCCGCGATCAGCTCCATCTGGGCCACATCCCCCTCCTCCGCAGCCTGCCTGGGGGACAGCATAAAGAAGTAGGCCTTCAAATTTAGCCGGGTGGCGCACAGCCCCGCCTCCCCCAGGGGCAGGGCCACCGGAATGTGGTACTTTTGCTGAAAATAGCGGTGGTTGGGGGAGTGATCGGTGTGGGCATGGGAGCCTAAGATGCCGATGGGGGTCAGCCCATGGGCCAGCAGCGCCCCTTCGATGGCCTGCCGCTGACCCAGCAGGCCGGTGTCCAGTAAAATGCACTTGTCCTCCCCCACCCGATAAAGGGGAATCAGCTGCCAGTCCGCCAGATACCAGGTGTTCTCCTTGGCCTGGAAAAGTTCCATGGAAGATCTGCCCCGTTCTGCTTCTCTGCGGGATGTCATGGTCATTCCTCCAAAATCCCAATGGCCCGACAGGGCGCACCGTCCGCCTTTTTCCACTTCAAGGGCAGGGTGATAAACCAGAAGGGCTTGTCTCCCACCCGGTCCAGGTTGCACAGCCCCTCCACCAAAAGCAAGCCGCTGTTCAGCAGGATCTGGTGGTTGACCAGCTCGGTCTCATTGTTGTCCACAGAGGGGGTGTCCATTCCTACCCCCATCAGGCCCCTGATAGACAGGATGGCCGCGTTCCGGCTGCTAATGGCGGGGTAATCCTGATAAAACTCCTCGCTGCCTCGCTTCTTTGCCCAGTTGAAATCCAACAGGACGAAGTCCAGACCAGTCAAATCCACCTGGCCGAAGTCGGTGTTCCCCGGGAACACCTGAGCCTTGCCCAGGAAATTGTTCACCGGCACCTCGTCCAGAGGCACCCCCTTCAGAACCATATGGGATGGGGCGTCCATATGGGTGCCAGTGTGGGACCCCAGGGACAGATTTGCCAGACGGCAGGGATTCTTGGGCATCTCTCCCACAGGGGTGATCTTCACCTCCGGATCTCCGGGGTATACCTCCATGCTGTCCCGAATGGTCACGGTCAAATCAACAACTTTCAACGCTGTCACCTCCATGCGTATTTTCTCATCACTTTGCCTTTTCCAGCCAGATCATCAGGGCCGCAATATCCGCCGGGCTGACCCCGGAGATTCGGCTGGCCTGGCCCAGGTTCATGGGCCTGATCTGCTCCAGCTTTTCCCGGGCCTCCAGCCGCAAGCCCTGCAGGCCGGAATAATCCAGGTCCTCGGGAAGCCTGTGGCCCTCCATCCTTCGGAATTCCTCCAGCTGGCGGTTCTGGCGGTGGATATAGCCCTGGTACTTCATGGTGATCTCCACCTGCTCCACCACATCCGGGGTCAGCCTCTCATCCGCCCCGCCCAGGCGGCGCAGATGCTCATAGGTCAGCCTGGGCCGCCGCAGCAGGTCACTCAGGCGGGCACCGTTGGGGGCAGGCGGCTCCCCCAGCTCCGCCAGCAGGCGGTCCAGGTTCTCCCCGGGGGCTACGCCGGTGTGCTCCAGACGCTTGCACTCCCTGGCCACGGCGGCATATTTGGCCTCCACCCTGGCCATGGTCTCGTCATCCACCAGGCCGATGGCATGTCCCACCGCCGTCAGCCGCTGGTCGGCGTTATCCTGGCGGTGGATGAGCCGGTACTCCGTCCGGCTGGTCATCATGCGATAAGGCTCGTTGGTGCCCTTGGTCACCAGGTCGTCCACCAGCACGCCGATGTAGCCCTGATCCCTTCGCAAAATCAGAGGCTCCCGGCCCAGCACCTTCAGCGCCGCGTTGACCCCCGCCACAAAGCCCTGGGCCGCCGCCTCCTCATAGCCGGAGGAGCCGTTGAACTGTC
>CAZVVH010000209.1:0-3504 GCA_964630475.1 uncultured Oscillospiraceae bacterium
CCGGGCGGATTCGGGACTTTCACCCTATAGAATGTGCGCTCACCGGGCGCACGCAGAAAAAACCCGTGAGGCAAAATACCTCACGGGTTTCTATACTCGGATCAGATTGCTCGGATCAGATTGCCCGGGTGGCCCGGCACAGCCAAGCGCCCTCTTCCGCCGTCATGTAGGAAATCAGCGTGTTGCGCACCAGGGTGTGGTAATCATTCAGCAGCTTCTTCTCCTCCTCAGTCAGCAGGCTAACCTCCACGGCATCCAGATCGAAGGGCACCATCGTCAGATTTTCAAAGTGCAGGAAGCGGCCATAGCTGTTGGTCTCTCCCTCCACGCAGACGATCATGTTTTCCAGGCGAACACCGAACTTGTCCTCCAGATAGATGCCAGGCTCGTTGCTGGTAATCATGCCCGGCTCCAGCACCGCTTCCTCATTTTTTCCGTTGTTCTTCCAGCGGAAGTCCTGGGGACCTTCATGGATGTTCAGCAGGTAGCCCACTCCGTGGCCGGTGCCGTGGTTGTAGTCCATATTCATGGCCCACAGGGGCTGCCGGGCCAAATAGTCCAGGTTGCGGCCGGTGCAGCCATAGCGGAACTTGGCCGCAGCCAGGTTCAAATGGCCCTTCAGCACCAGGGTGTAGAATTTCTTCTCCTCCTCCGTCAGAGGACCCATGGCAAAGGTACGGGTAATATCGGTGGAGCCTTCCAGATAGTGTCCGCCGGTGTCCGCCAACAGGAAGGATCGTGGCTCAATAACCGCATTCGTCTCCTCGGTGACGGAATAATGGACAATGGCACCGTGGGGACCCCAGGCCATAATGGGTCGGAAGCTTGGCCCCAGGGAGTTCTCCTGCTCCGCTCTGAACTGCTCCAGCTGCCTGGCCGCAGAGATTTCAGTCATGGGGAGCTTGCCCGCATTCTTTTTCAGCCAGTACATAAAGCGGGTGACAGCCACTCCGTCCTTAATATGGGCAATGCGCATATTGGCTACCTCAGTTGGATTCTTAATCGCCTTGGGCAGCTCCGTCGGATCGGGCTTGTTCAGGATCTCCACCCCAGCGGGGACGCTGGCCAGAATGGCGCTGTTGATAACCTTCAGGTTCATCATCACCGTCGTGCCGGACTGCAGCCCCTTCGCATAGGCATAGATCTCGTTGTAGGGGCGGAAGGAAACGCCGTCCGCTTCCAGATTGCCCCGGACTTCCGGGGGAAGGGTACATTCATTGAGAAAGAGCACCAGCTCCTCCTGGGTCACCGCCGCAAAGGATAACACCACAGGGGTGCATGCCACATCGCCGCCCCGGATATTCAGCAGCCAGTTGATATCAGACAGGGAGGCCATCACCAGCACATCCGCCCCTGCCTTTTTCAGTTCCTGACGCAGGTTGGCAATCTTCTCCGCCCGGCTCTGTCCAATCAGCTCCACAGGCAGTTCAAAGACAGGCTCTGCGGACAGCGGAGGACGATCCGTCCAAATCTCGTCCACCAGATCAAGCTCACAGCTGATCCTAGCCCCCTTCTCCCGGGCAGCTTGGGACAGCTCCTGATACAGGCTGGCGTTCACCGTTCTGCCGTCAAAGCCCAGCGTCATGCCCGGCTTCAGGTGCTCTCTCAGATAACCGGGGATCGTGGGAACCCCCGGCTCCCCTATCTTGCAAAGCTCGATCCCGCTGTCCTTCAGCTGGTCCGCAGCCTGGATAAAGTAGCGGCCATCTGTCCACAGGCCGGCCCATTCCAGGCCCACCACCAGAGTCCCCGCGCTGCCGGTGAAGCCGGAAACATACCTGCGGCTGGTAAAATAGTCACCCACATACTCTGAGGAGTGAAAATCATCCGTCGGAATCAGATAATAGTCCACGCCCTGCCGCTCCATGACAGTGCGCAGTGCAATCAATTCTGTTCTCATGTTCAAATCAGTTCCTTTCAACATACAATGGACGTATTCAAATGGGAAATTTCCGTTTTTTATTATAAGTGCCCACCGGCGCAAATGCAAGGTGGCGCCGGGGAAATATTCCCAAGAAAAGGTGCTATCTCACAAAAAGGTGAGGCAGCCTCTGTTGCTTTTTTGTGACCATTCGGGGATTGAGCGGTGTGAAAACAACCCCTCCCCTTGCACAGGGGAGGCTTTGGGCGGCGCCAAATTAGAAAAAAATGCCTTGAAAATTGACTCATTCTCAAGGCTCTCTTGTGTAAAGGGCGCGGTCTGCCGCCAGGCTGACTGATACTAGTTCTTGATAAAAAGCTGTCAAGCTTTTTATAGCACCGAAGGTGCGTCAAGAACTTATGAGACGGCGCAGCGTGCCAATGCACGATGCCAGTGTGCGAAGCACACGGGTTTCCCGAGGAAAGCATTTCCTCGGGAAACAGTATTAGGGATTGTTTCTTCCATTTTAAGGCTTCAAAGCAGGGGAATCCTCACTCGCTTCCTGGTATACCTGCTCCAATGCCGCGGCAAAGGCGGAAACGGCGGGGTTCTCCTGATCTTCATGCCAGAAGCACAGAAGCTCCTCGTTCTTGCCGATGTCATAGCACAGCAGCTCGGAATGGAGGCTCATGCGGGAGAGCATGGTGGAGACCAACACGCCTTGGCCAAACTCCGTGGCCATATAGGCGGACTCCAAATTGGGAGAGATCACCAGTTCTCTGGGGTTAAAGCCCAGCTCCCGGCACTGGCGGCGGGCACGGTTTTTACTCTCGGACAGAGACTCCCGATTGGAAGCGGCCTTGATAAACGGCTCCGTCTTAAAGTCGGCGGCGGTGGCCCCGGGCAGAGCCTTGGGGTTCTCCGGGCTGACCAGCAGCACCAGCGGGGTCTCCAGCACCTTTACCTTTTTCAGCCGGGCACTCTTGGGGGCGAATTCTTTATAGGTGATAATCAGATCCAGCTTATGATTGAGGAACAGCTCATTCAGCTCATACTGGGGATGCTTTTCCCCCACAAACCGCAAATCTGCGCTGGCTCGCTTCATCATCTTCAGGGCCTTGCTGATACTGGTGGAAATTTCCAGCCATTCCAGATAACCGATGTGCAGGGAGTTATACATGTTGGAGTAGTATTTCTTCGTCTTCTCCATGGTGGCGTCAAAGTCGTCCTCGAAGCGCTGGAACAGATGATAGAAATTCTCCCCCGCCTTGGTCATCATCACATAATGGTGGGTGCGGATAAACAGAGGAAATCCCAGATCCTCTTCCAGCTTGGCAATATATTTGCTGACTGACTGCTGGGTCATATAGGTCAGCCGGGCCGTCTCCGTAAAGCTCAGGGTCTTGGCCAGGGTGAGAAAACAGCGGATGGACGCCTCGTTGATCATCTCCACACCTCCTCCGGTTTTTCTATCAGTTATATTATTTTATCATATTGCCAGAAAAACTCAAGTTTTTTCCCATATTTTATTTCTTTTGGCACACAGAATCAGGGCAATCGCCGCGAATACCGAAAAAATCTGCTTATATTATTTCATCCCCGTATCTCTTCTCTATTTTCCATTCACCGTATAGAGATCCGTC
>CAZVVH010000210.1:0-3493 GCA_964630475.1 uncultured Oscillospiraceae bacterium
GCGGCCCCTGGACACCTATCAATATGAGACTGTGCGGTATCTGCATATCACCGGGATCAAGCCGAGAGGATGATCAAAAGCGTTAGGAACCCCGCCGGAAGGGGAAAATCCTCTTCCGGCGGGGCTGATTTATGTCTGTACTTCTTTCAAAAGCTCCTCAGGGGAGACGCCGAACAGCTTTGCCAGGGCCAGCAGGTTGGAGGTGCTGGGGTCAGAGGTGCCATTCTCCCATTTCGAGACCGCCTGCCTGCTGACGCCCAGGGACTCCGCTACAAATTCCTGGGTCATATTGCAGGCGGTGCGCTTCTCCCGCAGCACCTGGCCCAGGGACCGCTTGATCTTTGCCTTTTCCTCCCGTACCTCTCCGGATTTCAGATACTTCCTCAGCGCCTTAATTATCAGTATGACCAAATAAATCACGACGCCCAACATGGCCAGCCAAAGCAGGCAAATGAAAATGACCAGACTGAATGTACCTACAGGAATATTCATGAATCATTCCCCTTTCCTTTTGATGGCTTCAGCATACCAGAATTCTCCGGTTGCCTCCACCAACTATCCCGCAATTATGGGTTGCGGGGCGGATTTTCACCAACCAGTCAGCTGCCCGATGGGACAGAGGCCCAATAACTGCAAAAAACAGGAGGAAGCGCCGGCGTCGCTCCCTCACTCCTCAACCTGAAGTTCAACTTTCAAAGTTTCATAATTGTTTTCGGTTCTATTTTCTTCCTCCAGCAGGTTCTCCACTGAAGTCGCGACTTCCTGCCGGACCTCCTCCAGGGACATCCCCTGGTGGGTGTCCAGGAAAAGATCTTCGTCTTCTTCCTGAATGGTAAGGGTGGTGCCGTACTCCTGATTCACCTCATCCAGTACCTGCCGGTACAGCGCCAACAGGACTTCCTGCCGGACCTCTTCCAGGGACATTCCCTCATGGGTGTCCAGGAAAAGTTCCTCGTCTTCTTCCTGAATGGTAAGGGTGGTGCCGTACTCCTGATTCACCTCATCCAGCATTTGCCGGTACTCCGCCAGTCTCGCCCGGTCAGAGCCGCCGCAGGCGCACAGCCCAAGGGCAAGGATTGCTGCCAGCAAAACCAATGTCAGTTTTTTCATCACAAACCTCCTTCTCATTCCGCCTCATGGATTTGTCTCAATAAAATTTTAACATACCATACCAAAAAAAGCAAGCTTTTTTGGACGGATTTTGTGCAAATTTTAGCTCATTTCATTTTGCTTCCAAAATAATCCCCCGCCTGGCGGGGCGGATTTTCACCCGCCATCCAGGCCCGATATCGTTCCTCAATGGTGCAGTCCGGATTTTTGGAAATTCGGCAGAGCAATCCCCGCAGGGGATAGGCTCCGGTGAAGGGGTCGCAGGGAGGCTCCCCGATGGTCAGCAGGTTGACGTTGGATTCGTCCCAGCCATAGCCGGGGGCAGGGGCCTCAGGGTACCACCAGCCCATTTCGCAGTTGACCACTCGGCGGTCCAGCTCGGGCACCAGCATGGCCTTCTGGGTGATTTTTCCCCGGGGGGATTCGATCCACACCCAATCGCCGTCCCCGATACCAAACCGGGCGGCGGTATCCGGATGGATGCTGACTCTGGGGAAGGGGTGCAGCCTGCGCAGGGACTTGATCTGGCGGCCATTGGAGATGAAGTAGGGCATGGAGCGCCGCCCGGTGGTCAGAACCAGAGGGAACTCCTTGGCCAGCTCCGGTTGGCTC
The DNA here is from genome assembly GCA_964630475.1 of uncultured Oscillospiraceae bacterium. Taxonomy (GTDB): domain Bacteria; phylum Bacillota; class Clostridia; order Oscillospirales; family Oscillospiraceae; genus JAJQBJ01. Next base: position 1,723 of record CAZVVH010000210.1, read on the forward strand.
ACCGGGGTCTCCCGATCCTCTGTCCAGTAGGGGAGGGGATCCGCCCCGCAGTCCTTCAGCCGCTGGCTGTAAAACTCAAATTTGCCGGAGGGGGTGGGGAAGCCCTGGGTTTTGTAATTATAATAGGTGCGGGGCGGCACTACATAGCCCAGGGTTTTCAGCCGCTCAAAGTTCATCCCCTTGTATTCCGGCCATTTCTCACCCATGACGGCCAGGCCGCTGTCCAGAATCTCCTGTTGGCTGGCCGCGCCAAAGTCCAGGCCCATGCGGCGGCACAGCTCTTGGAAGAATTCCTCATCTGCCTTGCATTCCCCCACCTGGGCCACCTTCTGTTGGCACAGCAGGGCCTGATCCCCAAACTCGGGGAAGGGATAGTAGCTGTCCAGCTCCGGCCACAGGGCAGCGGGGAGGAAAATATCTGCAAACTCAGAGGTGGGGCTTTTGAAGAAGTCCATGTAAACGAAGAATTCGATCTCCTTCAGACATTCGTAGACGTGTCCGGCGTCCGGCATGGAGATCAGGGAGTTGTTAGCGTGGGCCAGCAGGGCGCGGATTTTGTAGGGCTTGCCTGTCCGCATGGCCTCAAAGGTCAGCCAAGGATGGGCAAACATCTTGGGGCTGGCAGTGCCGTTGTTCAGGGGAAAGTCACCGGAGAGAATCTTCTTTCCCTGCTGGGGAGAGAGCCGGTCAAAGAGAATATCCGCTGAGGGGGCAATGTCCTTGCTGGGGACGAAGCCCCCGGGCACGTCCCAATTTCCCGTGATAACGGGCAGCATGAAGATGGCACGGCAGGTCTGAAAGGAGTTGGTGGTCTGCTCCACGGCGCAGCCCCATTCCAGGGACAGCGGCTTGATGGCAGAGATCAGCCGGGCGGCCTCCCAAATCTGCTCCGCCGGCACCCAGGTGATATCTGAGACTTTCTCCACTGGATATTCTCCGCAGCGTTCCTTCAATTCGTCAAAGCCCACCGTCCAATTGTCCACAAACTCCCGGTCATACCAGCCATTTTGAATCATCAGGTTGAGAACACCCAGCGCCAGGGCGCCGTCGGTGCCGGGACGGGGTTTTAGCCAAAGTCTGGCCTGCTTGGTCAGCTCATTAGGGTGGGGGTCCACCACAATCAGAGGGGTGCCCCGCTTGGCGGCGTTCTTGATGTGCCATTGCAGCTCACCGTCCGCCCCGCTGACCGCCGGATTGGCGCCCCAGACCAGGATCCCGGCGGGTGGCGTGTCCCCATAGTAATCCACCCCGGCAAAGGTGCCGGCAGAAAAATCCCCCGCGTTCTTTCGAGGCCCCAGGCAGATCAGGGCGCCGGAGGAGGTGGCGTTGGGGGTGTTCAACACATTGGCAAACCGCCAGTATTGGGCCAGATGGTGCCGCCCGGTGCCGGTGGTCAGGGCCACGCATTCCGGGCCGTAGGTTTCCCGATAATGGGTCAGCTTCTCTGCGATCTCATCATAGGCCTGATCCCAGGTGATGCGCTCCCACTTTCCGCTGAGCTTGGGGCCTACCCGGCGCATGGGGTGGATGATACGGTCCGGGTGATACATCTGCTCAATAATGGTCAGCCCCTTGACGCAGGCATGGCCCTGGTTCAGCGGCCCCTCCGGGTCCGGACGAACCTTGACCACCCTGCCGTCCTCCACCGTCAGAATGTGCATACAGCCGCCGTGACAGCCACGGCAGGAGGTTTTGAATTCCGCCATATGAACCCTCCTTAATGTTCTTACCCTTATCATACTTGATTTCCCTTCGATTTTCAACCGGGGGA
>CAZVVH010000211.1:0-3484 GCA_964630475.1 uncultured Oscillospiraceae bacterium
CCAAGGTTCTGACCGAGGCAGCCATCAAGGGCAAGGTGGATCACCTGCAAGGTCTGAAGGAGAACGTCATCATTGGCAAGCTGATCCCCGCAGGCTCCGGCCTGACCCGCTTCCGTCAGCCCGACGTGCCCGAACTGGCCGAGGAGAAGAAGGCCGCTGAGGAGACTGAGGAGGAGAATCTGATTGAGAAGCCCCCTGCCACTGAAGAGGATTCCGCTGACCTGCTGGCTCAGGCGCTGATGTCCGCTCTGGCGGAGGACGTTGGCAGCGAAGCTGACCTGTTGGAGGACGATATGGACGACGAGGATGACGAGGAGTAATCCCTCTTGCAAATCCGCTAACTGAATACAGCCATTGATCCCCTGATGATTTTTCATCAGGGGATATTTTTATGCAAAGGGAACATACTAGCAGGGAACAAAAATAAAAGGCGGAGGCAAGCATGGAACAGTTTTATCTGAAACCCAGAATCTACACTGGTACAGACAGCCTGAACGCCCTGAAAGGGTTGGCCGCAGAGCGGGTGTTGGTGGTGACCGATCCCTTCTGGAGCCGGGGAGGGGTGTCCCGGGTAGTCAATCAGATCAGCGGCCAGGTTCGGATCTTCGATCAGGTGACCGGAGAACCGGACACGGAGATGACCGCCAAGGGGGTAGCGGTGTTTCAGGAGTTCCGGCCAGAGGTGATTGTGGCCCTGGGCGGCGGCTCCGTACTGGATTGTGCCAAGGCCATTCGGAAATTTGCCCTGCCGGAGGGCAGCTCTGTCCCGCTCTGGGCCATTCCCACCACAGCGGGCACGGGCAGCGAGGTTACCAGCTTTGCGGTTATCAATGACCGGGGGACCAAAATCCCGCTGGTGGAAGAAGGTCTGCTGCCCGAGGTAGCCATCCTGAATGCGGAATTTCTGAGAACCTTGCCGGGAAAGGCAATGGCGGACACGGGAATGGACGCCCTGAGCCACGGCATGGAGGCCTTTGTCTCCACCGGGGCGAATCCCTTTGCGGACAGTCTGGCGGAAACAGCGGTTTCCCTTATTTGGAAGCAGCTGCCCAAGGCTGCTGCGGGAAGTCAGGAGGCCCGGGAGGCCATGCTGACCGCTTCCTGCATGGCAGGAGTAGCCTTCAACAGTGCCTCCTTGGGCATCTGCCATTCCCTTTCCCATGCTCTGGGCGGAAGATTTCATATTCCCCACGGCAGGCTGAACAGTGTTCTGTTGCCGGTGGTGGTGCGCTATAACGCCGGGCTGGATGGTAGCCTGACCGGCGCCGCCGAGGGATATGCCCGGCTGGCGAAGCGCTGCGGCCTGACTGGCAGTGGGGGCAGGGCAGGGGCGTTTGCACTCCTGCGGGGATTGAACCGGCTGCGGGAGAAGCTGGAGCTGCCCCGAAACCTGGTGGAAGCGGGGATTGATGGCCAGGCGCTGAGAAGCGCCATCCCGGAGCTGGCCCGGACCGCCATGGAGGATGTCTGCACCGCCACCAATCCCAGACCGGTCACTCCTTCGGATTTGGAGCGTCTGCTAAAGGAGGCCGAGTGATGGAGTCCTTACTCAGCGTGGGAATTGATATCGGCACCACCACCACCCAGTTGGTGTTCTCCCGGCTGACCCTGGAAAACCAGGGCAACGCCTTTTCTGTGCCCCATGTGGTGATCCGGGACCGGGAAATTCTTTATCGCAGCCAGATTTACTTCACCCCCCTGAAATCCGATGTGCTCATTGACGGCCCGGGAGTGCGGGAAATTGTGGCAAAGGAATATGAAAAGGCTGGCATCCGCCGGGAGGACGTGAACACCGGTGCGGTCATCATCACCGGAGAGACGGCCCGGAAGGAGAACGCCCGGGAGGTGCTGGGAGAGCTGTCCGACTTTGCCGGGGATTTTGTGGTGTCTACTGCGGGGCCGGATTTGGAAAGCATTCTGGCCGCCCGGGGAGCCGGGGCAGAACAGGCCAGCGGGTCCCGGGAAGGGGTGCTTCTCCACTTCGACATCGGCGGCGGAACCAGCAATCTGGCGGCATATCAGGAGGGCAAACTGATCTCCACCGGCTGTCTAGACATTGGTGGTCGGGTGGTGAAATATCAGAATGGAACCATAACCTGGATTGCGCCGAAGATCCAGAAGCTGCTGCCCCAGCTGCAAGTGGGGCAGCCTGCTGCGGAGGAGTACCTGGAGCCGGTGGTTGATCTGATGGTGCGAGGGTTGGAGGCCGCAGCGGGGGTGAGGCCGGTGGACGAAGAAGTCCGCCTGCTGACCACCCACAAGCTGCCCTCATGGGAGGGACAGCTGCGCTATGTGTCCTTCTCCGGGGGTGTAGCGGATATGATCTGGCATCCCAAGGAGGATTGGACTGCCTTCGGAGATTTGGGCGTCCTGCTTGGGCGAGCCATTGCCCGCTCTCAGCTGATGAAACAGGCGGAGCCGGTGAAGCTGCCTGAGACCATCCGCGCCACGGTGATCGGCGCAGGGACTCAGACCACGGAGCTGTCCGGCTCCACGGTGTTTTACCGTGGGATCGAATTCCCCTTGCAGAACCTGCCTGTCCTGCGGCTGGAACAGGGGGATGTGACGGCGGAACTGCTGGAGGAACGCTCCCACTGGATGGGGGATGACCGAGGCCGGGTGCCCTTTGTCCTCAGCATTCCGGGGCTGAAAAATCCGCGGTTTGAGCAGGTGCAGCAGCTGGCGGAGAAACTGGCCCGAGGTTACCGGGCTCTGGAGGGCATCTTTCCCATCATTGCTGTGGAGCAGGATATGGCCAAGGCCCTGGGGCAGGCTTTGGCGGTGAAGCACAAGGGACCGTTGCTCTGCCTGGATGGAATTCTGGCCCGAAACGGCGACTATTTGGATGTGGGGCAGCCGGTGGCCGGGGGAACGGCCCTGCCCGTGATTGTGAAAACTCTGGCATTTCCAAGCAAAGGAGCAGACGAATGATTTTAAAAACCAGGCTGCAGGGCCATAACTATCAGTTTCACTCGGTTAAGGAGGTCATGGCTAAGGCTAATGAGGAGAAATCCGGCGACGCGCTGGCCGGCATCGCCGCTGAGAACGCAGAGGAGCGGGTGGCGGCCAAGGTGGTGCTGTCCGATCTGACGCTGGCGGATTTGCGCAATCACCCGGCAGTGGATTACGACAAGGACGAGGTGACCCGCATCATTCAGGATGACCTGAATGAGAAAATCTATGATGAGATCAAGAACTGGACGGTGGCCGAGCTGCGGGAGTGGCTGCTGGACGAGAAGAACGACAGTGAGGCGGTTCGGCGGATCTCCCGGGGTCTGACCTCAGAGATGATCGCCGCCGTGGCCAAGCTGATGAGCAATTTGGACCTGATTTACGGGGCCAAAAAGCTGAAGGTTACAGCCAAGTGCAACACCACCATCGGCCTGCCCGGCACCCTGTCCGCCCGATTGCAGCCCAACCATCCGGTGGATGATCCGGACGGGATCATGGCCTCCCTGCTGGAGGGCCTGACCTACGGCGTGAG